>JBAIYF010000624.1:0-3637 GCA_037916115.1 Anaerolineales bacterium | reverse complement strand
ACACTGGGGAGCATACCCCACTCCTCACGAACAAAAGCTCTTGCACAATGAAGACAGCCTGACTGCCATCGGCTACCGTGCATGGTGGAATCTGCCTGCATTACCCAAGTTCAACACTGGCTCACCTGAAGTACGTGAATTTCTCTTCAGCGTCGCCGAGCATTGGATCCGTCTTGGCATTGATGGCTGGCGTCTGGATGTGCCCGCCGAGATCGACGATGACTCGTTCTGGCAGGAATTCCGCAGGCGTGTACGTGCGATCAACCCTGAGGCATATATTGTCGGTGAGATCTGGCACGAAGCACAACGCTGGTTACAAGGCGACCAATACGACGCCGTGATGAACTACGAAGTGACCAAACCCTGCCTCGCATTCTTTGGCAAAAAACTGGACCTGCGCATCCTGCACCAGCAGGGAAATTATCACGGAATCCATCACAGCATTGATGCACATGAATTTGCAAACCGTATCGACCATAACTTCAGTTTATATAATCGCGACATCACATATTCACAATTAAACCTGCTGGACAGCCACGATACTCCGCGCTACCTTTCCTGCGTTCATGGCGATAAATCTGCACTAAAACTGGCGTGGATGTTCCTCTTCACCTACCCCGGGGCGCCATGCATTTACTACGGCGATGAAGTCGGTGTAGACGGTGCTCACGACCCTGAATGCCGCAAATCCTTCCCCTGGGATGAAAGTAAATGGGATAAAGACCTTCATGCCTACGCGAAATCGCTGGCAGCCTTGCGCCACAACCATGAAACCCTGCGGCGCGGAGACTACAAACGCCTGTACACTGTAGATGGTGTCATGGCGTATGAACGCTCACACAATGGAGATACGATGGTCATTGTCCTCAACACGGCTGAAGAATCTCGAAACATTCCACTTCCATTCCTTGGAGATAAGAGTCAAATTGTGTTTGGAGATGCATCTATAAATGGCGACCAGGTTACAGTTCCGGCGCGAAGCGGGGTCGTCATCCAGTAAGCCAGGGAAGAAAATTTCCCCGCATCCAAACCACCAGCCGGATGCGGGGAAACCAATGGGGGAATTCGTAAAATCTAAAAAAGAATGATAATAGCGTAATATTCTTTAATGAAAAATGTCAAGGAAGGATTAAGAGAATCTTTGTGGATAAAGCCAAAGAAATCCAACTTGCCAAGGCCCCATACAACTGGCTGAAGGCATCTCCCCTGGCCACCCTCCCAACGCTGTTCCTCATTGCCGCGTTGGGTATTGGAGATTCCGTTTGTTCAAGCGGTGCAATCTCCTGCGACTATGGCAGTGCGGACTATATAAATTTCACGCTCGGTGTCATTGTCTCCGCATTGTGGCACCTCATTCTCATTCAATACTTTACTAACAAAAATAGTGAGCTTGTCCGTACACATGGACGGCAGGCACTAATACAAGCAGGCATTAGAACCGGCGTTGCACTGGGCGGAGTTTTGCTCGATTGGGCAACAAACGCCAGCGGCGGTTTCGCTTGCATGGCTGTTATGGTTCTGCTATTGATATGGGCTGTAAATGCAGCATTTTCCAAAGGCTGGGTGGATGGTGGAATTCAACTTGAGCCTGAGATCACCCACATTCCAACTTCAAGCATTCGATCTTCGGCAGAGGCACTTGAACAAATCAATGCAGAGCTCGATAGCGAAAATGATGGAACTGTCATAAGCGCCATACATGGTTTGAGAAATTTTACAGAAATTCCTCAAGACATACTGACCAAACTCGAAACCCTTGCAGATGAAGATGAAAATATTGAAATTCGAAAAGACGCACGTGCAATAATCGATCGTGTAAAAAACGCAAGTCAGCCCGTTTCCATCGACAACATGGAGAGTAACATGAACGAAAACAAGGAAGAACGCAAACCGCAGGACACCCTGGATGAACTGCTCAAAAAATTGAAAAGTACAGACGATGTGGATGTCATTTCCGCCATTGATGAGTTAAGGTTACTTAGCTATAGCAGCGATGCAATTCGGCGGCAGATTGAAACACTGTCGGTCCGCAGCGAAAATCACGACATCCGTGAGCGCGCACTTATCCTTCTCAACACAGCCCCCAATCGCGCGGTCCAACGCCGATTTATATCTTCCAAACTGGACCGCGGCATCCGTTACACGCTTCTGCAGGAACTCAACGATTGGGTAAAAAGTAGTTTGATCGATGAGCACAACGCGGAAGTGATCCGCCGCCGGTACGACTTTGACTTTACCACTGCGCCTCAAACCACGCCCTTACCTGTTGCAACCACCCAAACTGAATCCACACCCAAGGCGGAGACTCCTGCCTCTACCGTCGCACCCAGCCCACAAGTCCAGCCGGAGCCGCGCCCTTCCCTTCTGCAAACTCTCACAAGCGAAGCCAGTATCAAGGTTTATTTATATCTTGGTGCGTTCTTTGTTATCGCCGCAGCCACCATTCTTGGCGCAGTTGTGGAAGAATTACGCCTGCCGATCTTGGTCATCGGCACACTTCTTTTCGGCGGGCTCGCCATCGGCATCAAACGCAGACTACCCCAACCGAGTTTTGCACTCTTCATTGTATTTTCTTTCCTGTTGGTAATCACCGCCAACAGCCTTGAAGAAACCCTGCGATCATCCTTCAGCTTCAATCAAACTTTCTCGCATCTATATTGGACGTTCGTTTTTCTCTTAATGACGGCGGTTTGGGGCGGGAGTACATGGCTGTATGAGTCGCGCCTGTTCTCAGTCACATCATTCGGCGCATTGACACTCGCCGCCCTGCGCGTGGGCAACGCATTTGATACCGAGCCAGTTCTGCACACAGCCCTGTTTGGCATTGCCGCACTCTGCGGGCTGGGTGGAACTTACCTGCTCAAAAAATGGCGGGACGAAAAATTCGCATTACCGCTGTTCATTGTTGCGCAACTATTGCAGGCTATTAACCTATTTGCATCGCTGGTTATTTTCGGCATTGGTATTTTCGATTCAGGTTTGGATCAGCCATTGTGGAATTTGGTGCATATTGCCGCCTGGTCATTCAGTGCAGTGTTCTACCTGCTTTCCAATGGGCTCTATCCGTTCTTTGCCTTCCCCTGGCTTGCTGCTGCAGTATTGATTCCCATGCCGTGGTTCATCAACATTGCTTTCCAGTTGGAAAATCTAGGATCCGCCATTGTTCTGTTCATTTGGGGATTCCTGCTTGCAACCATCAGCGAACCACTTGCAAGATTCGAGACGGTCAAAAAATATGGACTACCCATCCTGCTGGCATCCCTGCCGGGTCTGTTGCTAAGCCTTATCAGCGGGTTTGCACATGAAACCTGGCTTGGACTCGTCCTCGCACTCGGATCGGCATTTCTCCTAACTGTTCTCCATATCCTAAATATCCGCTGGTGGCTGTGGACGCTTGCACTGCTCAATGCCATCGTTGCATACTTTGCTTTCTTCCAGTTGGAATTTATCCAACGTATGGATATTTTCGTGGGGTATCAGGTTGTACTCCTTGCAATCCTTTTTCTACTGCCAGACCTCTTCTTCAAAAAAGAATGGTCGCACAACCTGCAATGGCGGCTGCCATCAAGAATTCTTGGCACGTTATTTGCTTTTTATCTTTCTTTTGCACTGCTCAACCAAAATGAAGATGGACATG
>JBAIYF010000623.1:0-10985 GCA_037916115.1 Anaerolineales bacterium | reverse complement strand
AAGCGGATACCGAACAAGTACGCGCTGCCATTCTCAAAGAAGTGAAAACCATCCCCGGCTTCATTGAATCTCCCGCGCCCCAGGTACTTTTTCATACATTCAACACATCGTCCATCGATCTTACCGTCCATTTCTGGATCGACAACCGCAACACAGACCATCATGTCGCCAAAGACATGGCGCTGACTCGAATTAAGCGTGCCTTCGAAACCATCGGCGTGGATGTTCCCTATCCCGTTCAACTCATGAAGAATCCAGTCGCAAGACCCAATAAACGTAACATCAAATGAAGATATTAACTGTCCTCACCTATTATCGTCCGCATACCAGCGGACTCACCATCTATGCCGAGCGCCTCGCGCGCACCTTTGCCAAACGCGGACATCAAGTGACCGTGATGACCACGCAATACGACCCGTCGCTGCCCGGCGAAGAAATGATGGATGGCGTGAAGGTCATCCGCGTACCGGTCATGGCGCGCGTCAGCAAGGGCGTGCTCGCCCCAACCTTCGGTCTGGTTGCCACCAAGCTGGTCTGGCAGCATGATGTTGTACAGCTTCACCTCCCGCAGTTCGATGCGCCCGGGGTTGTCCTGCGCGCACGTCTGTTTGGCAAACCTGCCGTCCTCACCTATCACTGTGACGTGCAATTACCGAAGACGTTCTTCAACAGCATCGTCAACAAGGTCGTGGATTTTCAAAACAACATGGCAGGGAAGCTGGCAAATCACATCGTAACCTACACACAGGATTACGCGGACCATTCCCCATTCCTCTCCCGCTACGCCTCAAAACTGACCCCGATCCTGCCGCCGGTTGAATTGCCTGATGCCACGCCGGAAGCGGTTTCTGCCTTCGCAGAGACAAACCTCACCAAGCAGCGCAATCCGGTCATTGGCATGGCGGCGCGCTTCGCATCCGAAAAAGGCGTGGAAGTTTTGCTAGACGCCATGCCCGCCATCCTGGCAAAATATCCCAAAGCACAAGTCTTATTCGCGGGCACGTATCAAAACGTGATGGGCGAGCAAGCCTACTCCGACAGGCTCATGCCGCGCATCCGCGAGTATGAAGTGAGCGGCAACTGGAAATTCCTCGGCAATCTCGACCCCGTGCAAATGGCGGCATATTATCCCAACCTCGATGTCATTACCGTGCCGTCGCTCAACTCAACCGAAGCCTTTGGCTTGGTGCAGATCGAAGCGATGATGAACGGCGTGCCCAGCGTGCCATCTGCGCTGCCGGGCGTGCGCCGACCAGTGCAGATGCACGGCATGGGCGTCGTCTCCGAGATCGGCAACGCGGAAAGTCTGGCGAATGCCATCCTTGAAGTGCTCGACAACAAGGAAAAATACCGCGGTGATATTCCCGCCATCAAAACCGCATATGACCCGGACTCTGTGGCACAAGAATACGAAAAACTCTTTGAAAGACTGGGCGCAAAGAAGTGAAAAAAGATTTTCTCTTTTTGCAGATCAGTTCCCTGCCCTACTTCCGCGGATTTTTGCGGGCAGTGGAATCTTCGTATTACCAAGACCTGCCCCTGCCTTCCCCCGTCTACGATGTCGGCTGCGGCGACGGTCACTTCGCTTCGTTGACCTTTGACCATAAACTTGATGTAGGTCTCGACCCGTGGCGTTTCTCAATGAAAGAAGCGAAAAAATACAACGCCTATAAATCCCTTGTAGAAGCGGATGGTTCGCAGACGCCTTTTCCCTCCAACCACTTCGCCAGCGGATTGAGCAACTCCGTACTTGAGCACATTCCGCATATTGACGCGGTTCTGAAAGAGACCGCCCGCGTGCTGCAGCCCGGCGCGCCGTTCTACTTTTGTGTGCCGAACACGCGCTACTTCACGGCGCTTTCACTTACTAAAGTCTTTGGCAAGCCGTACGAGAACTGGTTCCGCAAGATTTCCCGCGTCCACCATGCCGATGAACCTGATGTATGGGAAACACGTTTGAACAACGCAGGCTTCACGCTCGAACGCTGGTGGCATTACTTCTCGCCCGCCTCAATGCGTGTACTGGAGTGGGGTCACTACTTTGGTCTGCCTTCAGTGGTCGCCAAGGTACTTACAGGCAAGTGGATCATTTCACCCACAAAGTGGAACCTCGCGCCAACGATTGCCTACGTCAAAAAATACGCCTCTCCCGAACCAGTGGATGATGGTACGTTCACATTCTATATTGCACGAAAACGATAATTCGATATTCGTTCTTCGAATATCGTAAAACGAATATCGAGATTCCTTATGCCCTTCGACGAAAAATACTTTTCAACAAATACCTACGCCAATATCACCTTCGCCAAATACAGCATGTATTGGTGGTCTAACCGATTCTTTGCCATGCTGGCGCGGCGCCACGGACGGCGCGGAGCGCGTCTGCTTGAGGTGGGGTCAGGCATGGGGCACCTTGTCGGTCAACTCTCGGCGTGGTTCGAAGCGTACGGCATGGACTTGAATCACTGGGCGGTCAATAAATCCAAAGAGTTTGCCGAAAAGGCATCGCTCCAAACTGCATCCGCACAGGAATTGCCATACGCTGATGGCGCGTTCAATGTGGTCATCATCAAGCATATCGTTGAGCACCTGCCCGACCCGGCGAAAGCCATCAACGAGATCGGGCGTGTGACCGAAAAGGGCGGCATCCTCATCCTCGCCACACCGAATTTGGGTTCGCTGCTCAAGCCATGGAAAGGCGATAAGTGGATCGGTTATCAGGACCCGACGCATATCTCGCTCAAGCAGCCGGAAGAATGGCTGAAGTTGATCGAAGATGCGGGCTTTGAATTTATCCGCGTGTTCTCCGACGGCTTTTGGGATGTGCCCTACATCCGTTTTGTGCCGAAGCAGATACAGAAATTGTTCTTCGGCTCATTAGGCGGCTTTCAAGCCATCACAGGCTGGGTCTTTTTGCCGATGCGCTGGGGCGAAAGTGTGTTGGTGATCGCAAGAAAAAAATAATCAAAAATGGTATAGAATCCCAATTACGGATTACGCAATACATAATGCGTAATCCGTAATTCTTAATACGTCAATTTGGAATCCGATGGAACAAGACACCAACCAAACACCCGAAAAAGAACCCACCGTTCTTGACCTTTATAAATCTGTCACAAAGGACTGGAGTTCGTTCCTTAATTTCATCCGCTCGCTGTGGGATGCGCGTCGCCGCGAAGAATTGAATCAAGCGCTGGCATATGAAGCATCTCAATCTGTTGTTATCGAACAGGTCGAAGAGCCGGTTCGCGCCGATACCTTCCCATACCGGGCTATATTGGCATTTTTACTGGCACTAATGGCGCAGGCGTTGGTCGAACCGCCTCTGCGGCTTGGCATGATCTCAGTTGTGATCTATCTCGCCGCCTTTGGGGTGGCGTTCTGGTCATACCGCTCGAACGAATGGCATTTGCCGACATTGCCTGCCTCATGGCTGAAGCCAGACCCACTGACCCTGCGCCTGGTTCCGCTTGGCTTGGCGCTTGTCTTTGGTGTGGCGGCGTTCATATTATTCGGCGGCGGGATGTTCAACGGACTGAATGTGTCACTTTGGTTGATCTCGCTTGCGCTATTGGCATACAGCTTTTGGGTTCCCACGCCGAAAGTAAAAGAAGAATCCACGAACAAGCGCTGGGTGTGGATCGGGCTGGCGCTCGTCTTCTTTGGCATCACGGTATTTTTCCGCCTCACCCGCCTGACAGAAGTTCCCGTGGAACCGTTCAGCGACCACGCTGAAAAAATCCTCGATGTCTATGAGATCACACAGGGTAGACCAATGATCTTCTTCGAGCGCAATACCGGGCGCGAAGCCATCCAAATGTATTGGACGCTGCTGATCAACTATGTCTTCGGTACGGGCTTTTCGTTCATGAGCTTGAAACTTGGCACGGTGCTGCTCGGTATTTTCACCGCTCCGTTCGTTTACATGCTCGGCAAGGAAGTCGGCAACGAACGTGTGGCGCTCTTTGCGCTTTTCCTTTTTGGAGTGGCAAGCTGGCCCAACATCATTTCAAGGATCGGATTGCGCTTCCCGCTCTATCCGCTCTTCGCCGCGCCAACGCTTCTTTTCTTAATCCGCGGCTTGCGGACTCAGAACCGTAACGACCTGATCCTCGCCGGTATCTTTCTCGGGCTTGGCTTGCATGGGTACAGCCCCTTCCGCATTGTGCCGATCCTGGTGGTGGTTGCCTTCGGCATTTACATGCTGCACGCAAAGTCAACAGAGAGCCGCCAACAGGCAGTCTTTTGGCTGCTGCTGATCGTCATCGTTTCGCTATTTGTCTTTTCACCGCTGCTGCGCTATTGGATCGGTCACCCCGAACAGTTTGGGTATCGTGCCTTCACCCGCTTGGGCAGTGTTGAAACAGCGCTGCCGGGTCCCGCCTGGCAGATATTCCTCTCGAATATGTATAAAGGCTTGCTGATGTTCAACTGGGACAACGGCGAAATTCAAACCCACTCGGTTCTGCACCGCCCCGCCTTGGACCTCATCTCCGCGGCAATGTTCCTGATGGGGGTATTCCTCCTCATCGTTCGATACATCCGCCAGAGAGATTGGCGCGACATGCTTTTGCTGGTTTCAATTCCAATTCTGATCCTGCCTTCGGTGTTGTCGCTGGCATTCCCGAACGAGAACCCGGCGTTGAATCGTGCAGGCGGGGCTTCGGTGGTGGTATTCGTTATCAGCGCGCTGGCGCTCGATGGGTTGGTATCCAGTTTCGGGTCCGAGTTGAGGCGCAAGGTCATCGCATTTAGCATGGTGGGCATCCTGTTCGCGGGAGTTGCCTACTTCAATTATGATCTGGTCTTCAATCAATTTGGACCGGCATTCAAGGCGGCGAATTGGAATTCATCGGAGATGGGCAAAGCCATCAGCGACTTTGAAAGCCGCTACGGGCAGACGGATACGGTCTGGATCGTGCCGTTCCCCTATTGGGTGGATACGCGCCTGCCGGGCGTGTGGGCGGGCATTCCGAACCGCGATTTTGCCATGTGGCAGGATCGCCTCACGGACAGCCTGGCCTACCCGGCGCCGAAAATGTTCATTTACTGGAACGCCGATACCGAAACTGAGAAGATTCTCAAAGAACTCTACCCGCAGGGTGAAATCACCCGCTATACTTCAGCGTTCCCTGGTAAAGATTTCTTTATCTTTTTGGTGGAGCAGTAACTTTCGCTGGCGATAAAGCTCACGCGAAGAGAATGAGACGATGGACGATAGACCATGGACAATCGTCCGTCATCTATCGTCCTCACTAAAACATTATGACCAACTCAAAACATTCGTGGCTGTACGATATTGTATTTGTGCTCGTCCTGCTCATGGCGGGATATTTGCGACTCAGCGGAAATCAATGGGGGGAAGGCTATCACCAGCACCCTGATGAACTTTTTCTGACCGGCGTGTTAGACAGTCTGCGGGCAAAGGTTTGTGATGAACCCGCGGGGGTTCCGGTCGAATCGTGCTTGCCAGAAAACCGGCGCTGGATGAACATTGGCGAGTATTTCGACAGTGCCACCTCCACACTCAATCCCTTCAACCGCGGATATGGCTTCTACGTGTACGGCAACCTGCCATTGACCGCCACACGCGTTTTGATGGAAGCCACCGGCAATGACGGCATTGGCTCCTCCAAGTTCTTTGCAAGGCAAATGTCTGCCCTGGCGGACCTGTTCGCCATCTTCTTTCTCTATCTGCTCGTCTCGCGTTTGTATGGACGCAAGGTGGGCTTGCTCGCTGCGGCGTTCTCGTCGCTGGCGGTGATGCAGATTCAGCAATCGCACTTCTTCACAGTGGATCTGTTCGTCAATACCTTCTTGTTCGGCGCGTTATTATTTGCAGTGCGGATTTTGGAGTGGGGAAAAGAAAAAGGGGATCAGGAATTAGGGACAAGGGATCAGGGACAAGGAACAAGTGCAGAGGAAGACCTTGTCACGAATCCTGCATCCCTCACACCTAGTCCCTTATCCCTCATCACCAACCTCCTCAAACACCCTCTCACCCTGCTCTCCATCGGCTTCGGTTTCGCACTCGGCATGGCGATGGCATCCAAGATCAACGCGGCAGTGATGGCAATTGTCCTGCCGCTGGCGTTCTTCATCCGCTGGCTGATCTACGACCGTCACCGCAAACTGGCTACTGATTACTGGACACAAGTCCTGGTCTTTCTCGTCGCGGGCGGACTTGCCACCATCATCTCCTTCCGCATCTTCCAACCCTACGCCTTCGACGGGTTCATGCTCAGCGAGCAATGGGTGAAGGGCATCGCCGAACAACGCGCACAAGCCACCGGCGAAGCCGACCTGCCGTGGAACTTGCAATGGGCAAAGCGTACGCATCTCTATTCATTTGAAAACCTCACCATTTGGGGCTTGGGTCTGCCGCTTGGCATCCTCGCATGGACGGGTTTCCTGCTGATGGGCTGGCGCATCCTCAAAGGCAACTATCATCACCTCTTACTCTGGGGCTGGACGGCACTCTACTTTGGCTGGCAATCGCTGCAGTTCAACCCCACCATGCGCTATCAACTGCCGATCTATCCACTACTGGCGATGATGGCAGCATGGGTGGTTTTTGAAATACCAAAACTGACCACAGACCGCAGACGACAGACCATTGCCATTGGTTTATCATCCGTCGTTGCAATCACCGTCCTCGCCCTCACTGCAGCCTGGGCATTTGCCTTCCAATCCATTTACACCCGTGAAGAGCCGCGCATGGCTGCCTCGCGTTGGATGTTCCAAAACGTCCCCGGCGCGGTCAACCTCGCTGTCGAAACCGAAAGCGGCGCATACAACCAGCCTCTGCCCGTCCTGCCAGATTTCCCCATCATGGCGGGCACGCCCTATTCCCTGCCCTTTATCCCCAAGCAAGATGGCGCGTTGACCGGAATCACCATTGCCTACGCCCGTGACGACGCAACCATCCCCGCCCCCGTGGTGCTGACTCTCACCTCCGCCTCCCAACCAGACCGGGTGCTGGGTCGTGCTTCCACCATGCTGAATACTACGCGGACGGCTGATCCGCGCGGCGTGCCGTTGACATTCAATTTTGATACGATCATTCCGCTTTCCACCGCTGAGACGTATACCCTGAGCATCGAAACGCTGGGGCAAACGCTCTACATCGAAGGTTCTGCCGTCTCCAATGAAACAGATTACGACTGGGGCTTGCCCTTCCGTATCGACGGATACGACCCGTATGGCGGCTTATACAGCAACGACGACCTCGTCCTGCAAGTCTATTGGGTGGAAGATGCCAATAAACTTGAACGCTA
Source organism: Anaerolineales bacterium (assembly GCA_037916115.1). Taxonomy (GTDB): domain Bacteria; phylum Chloroflexota; class Anaerolineae; order Anaerolineales; family Villigracilaceae; genus Villigracilis. The sequence continues at coordinate 3,708 of JBAIYF010000623.1, read as the reverse complement.
TGTGAATGTGCTCTCCAAAGCAGATTACATCGTCATCCCAACCAACCACCAATACGCGCAGATCACCCGCCTGCCCGAGCGCTATCCGCTGACGACACTGTATTACCGCGAACTGATCGGCTGCCCCGACGAGCAGGAGATCATTGAGTGCTACCGACTTGCCCAGCCGGGAGATTACGAAGGCAAACTCGGTTTTGAACTTGTTGCTGTCTTCGAGTCGTACCCCACACTTGGGAACATCGTCATCAACGACCAGCGTGCTGAAGAAGCCTTCACCTTCTACGACCACCCCAAGGTGCTGATCTTCAAAAAGACCGATGCCTTCGATGCAGATAAACTGCGTGCCACGCTCAGCACAGTGGACTTATCCAAAGTCGTGCAGCTCACGCCCACGCAGTTCAACGATTTCAAAACGCTCATGTTGCCAGAAACCCGTTTGGCAAGTTTACGGGCGGGCGGCACATGGTCGGACCTGTTCGATTACGACTGGCTGCAGAACAAATATCCGTGGCTGGGATTGTTGCTTTGGTATGTCTTCATCTTCGTGTTGGGATTGTTCGCTTATCCCATCGCGCGGTTGGCCTTGCCCGGCTTGAAGCAATACTCGTATGCGCTCGGCAGGATCGTCGGTTTGGCGCTGCTGGCTTGGCTGGCATGGATGGGCGGTTCGCTTGGTGTGCCGTACACGCGGCTCAGCATCGGCGTGGCATTCGGCTTGGTTGTAGCAGCAGGCGTCGGCTTGTGGTTGAAGCGCAGGGACGAATTCAAGGAGGACTGGAACACCAACCGCCAATTCTTCGTGATGGCGGAGATCGTCTTCCTTTCCTTCTTCATCATTGACCTGCTCATCCGTTTGGGCAATCCTGATATGTGGCACCCGTCGAAAGGGGGCGAGCGCCCAATGGACTTTTCGTATTTCAATGCGGTCTTGAAGAGTACGAGTTTCCCGCCGTATGACCCGTGGTTTGCGGGCGGGTATATCAATTACTACTATTACGGTTTTGTGCTGGCGGGTACGCCGGTGAAACTGCTTGGCATTGTGCCGTCGATCGCGCACAACTTTATTTTGCCGACGTGGTTCGCGCTGGTGGCGCTGGGCGCGTTTGTGATCGGATATGGAGCGGTTGAACGTTACAGGTTAAAGGCTGAAAGTGACGGACCTTCCTTCAACTTTCAACTTGTAACCGGCTTGGCTGGCTCACTGCTGACCGTCTTCCTCGGCAACCTTGGCACGATCCAATTGATCTTTAGTGCCTTGCAACGCATCGCGGCGCCGGGCGGAACAATCCCCGCGGATGCGGGCTTTTTCCAACGCTGGGGCTGGGCATTGCAAGGGGTTGGCAAGATCTTCACCGAGAATGCCGTTCTGCCGATCGGACGCGGCGACTGGTACTGGTTCCCAAGCCGTGTCATTCCGCCGGGACCCGGCAACGAGATCACTGAGTTCCCGTTGTTCACGTTCCTCTATAGTGACCTGCACGCACACATGCTGGTGATGCCGCTGTCGCTGTTCATTATTGCGTGGGCGTTATCCTTCGTCCGTTCGCGCGGACAGTTGACCCGCGGCGAATGGATCGCTTCGTTTGGCATTGGCGCATTGTTCATCGGTGCGTTAAAGCCAACGAACACCTGGGATCTGTATACATACTATCTACTGGCTGCCATTGCGGTGGCGTACACCTTGTTCCGCCACTTTGAGTGGAATGGACGCTTCAATCTGCCGGATTGGGCGGGCAAGGCTTTGCTTGCCCTCGGCGCGGCAATCGGCTTGTATGTGCTCGGCTCGCTTTTCTATTTGCCGTTCTCGCAGTGGTTCGGGCAGGCGTACAACTCCGTGGCTTTTTGGCAGGGATCACGCACACCCTTCTCGTCGTATATCACACAGTGGGGTTTCTTCCTCTTCATCATCACCGCCTGGCTGATCTGGGAAACCCGCGAATGGATGGCGGCGACTCCTGTCTCACATTTGAAACGCTTACAGCCGTATATTCTTCTCATTGAGATCGTGCTTGCAGCGTTTATCGCCCTGTTCGTCTTCTTCATCGTGGAAAAAGCGACCATTGGTTTCCTTGCACTTCCGCTCGCGTTCTGGGCAGCGATTCTCCTGCTGCGCCCCGACCAACCTGATGAAAAACGTTTTGTGCTTTTCCTGACCGGCACAGCGCTGACCATTACCATTGCGGTGGAATTTATTGCCCTCGTCGGTGACATTGGGCGCATGAACACCATTTTCAAACTGTACTTACAGGCGTGGATGATGTTCGCAATCAGCGCGGCGGCGGCGTTTGGCTGGCTGTTACCCGCCTTCACGCAATGGCGTTTGAAATGGCGCACGATCTACCAGAGCGGTTTTTACATCCTGCTGGCTGGCACATTCATGTTCACCCTCACCGCCTCCACCGACAAGGTCAGTGATAGGTTGAACGCCGCCGCGCCCAACACGCTCGACTCGATGGAATACATGGCGCACTCCCAACTCTGGGACGGTCAGACCATGGAATTGGTCGAGGACTATAAAGCCATCCGTTGGATGCAGGATAATATTGAAGGTTCACCTGTCATTGTGGAAGCCAACTGCACCGAATATCGCTGGTGTACCCGCTTCACCATTTATACGGGTCTGCCTGGCGTAGTCGGCTGGAACTGGCATCAGCGCCAGCAGCGTGGCATCTTTGCCCCGCAGGTACAGGAACGCGTCAACGAGGTTGGCATCTTCTACACCACTCTCGATGTTCAATACGCGCTTAACTTCCTAAAGAAGTATGATGTGCAATATATTGTCGTCGGTCAGTTGGAACGCAATGTCTACCCGGTTATTTTGGATGCCCCCGATGGACTCGCCAAGTTCGCCGAATTCGAAGGCGAATATTGGGACGCCGTCTATCAAGACGCGAACACGACCATTTACAAAGTCAAGCCGTAATTAAGAAAAAGACAAAAAATGTACACGGAAGACGCGGATGTCACGGACTCTTACGGAAAAAGAAATTAAAAATTCCGTGTTTTACCGTGAAATCCGTCCAATCTGTGTACAGATTTGTTTAGCTGTTATTCACTTATCGCACAAAGAGTAAAACGCGAATCAAATTCAATAAGGAAACTCCCATGATTCTCCACATCACCTCCAAACAAGATTGGTCCACCGCACAAGCCAAAGGCGAATACACCGCCCCCAGCCTCGCCACTGAAGGCTTTATCCACTTCTCCACCGACAAGCAAGCCGTCTTTGTTGCCAACGCCTTTTACAAAGGACGCACCGATCTGGTCTTGCTGGTGGTCGATGAAAGCAAACTCAAGCCCGAGCTTAAGTGGGAAGCGCCCGCCGGTCCGCCCGCGGATAACATCTCCGAAGCGGACTTGTTCCCGCACCTCTACGGTCCGCTCAATTTGGATGCGGTCGCCTCCGTTCTGGACTTTCAGCCTGACTCTGCAACTGGAACCTTCACCCTCCCGAAACTGGATACCGGTAACTAACCCACTGGTTACTGGTTACTGATTACTGACCACTGATGACCGCCTTCCTCTCTTGGTATTTCACCCTCACCATTCTCGGCTGGCTGACCTTCCCGCTGGTCTATAAACTCTTCCCCGCCCTCAGCGACCGCGGCTTCACCCTTGCCCGCACCGCCGGGCTTTTGATCTGGGGATACGTTTTCTGGCTGTTCACCTCGCTGGGCTTTTCACACAACAACCTCGGCGGCATCCTCT
>JBAIYF010000622.1:0-27834 GCA_037916115.1 Anaerolineales bacterium | reverse complement strand
CCCCTACGGGTTGCGGATATTATTCGGGTTTTCGTCATCATCGTCCCAACGTAATGGATTGGTTTCAATGTATTTGGCGATATTGTCCATTTCGCGTTCGTTGCGAATGATGTGTTCATAGTAATTGCGCTGCCAAACGGGGATTCCGTCCGTTTGGCGTAATAAATTGATATGTTTTGACGATACGGTTTTGAATGCACCGATCAGTCCGCCCAATGATTTGGTTTTGGTCGGTTGTGTAGGGGCGGGTCGCGACCCTACCGCCATCACGAATCACCAAAATACCATGGAAATGATTCGGCATCACAACCCATTCGCCTAATTCAACATAATCATATTGGGCTTCCAACCATTCCCATTGTTCTGCAACAATTTTCCCAAAATCATTCAGCACCATTCCCCCCATCCACCACCTTCCCAAACAGACATTCCCTCTGCCAGGCGACAATGGTCACAAAATATGCGCCTGCCTGTGAATAATCATATCCCTTCAGGCGGATGCTTCTACGATGATGTTTTTGCGGGTCAAACTTCATTTGGAGGTTTCCCACTTTTTGTGAACAAATTATATAACTGTTAGCATTTCACAATGTGCAGATGACATTAACATCTCAACACTATCCCCTATTTCCTCTCAAAGGATATTTCCAGCTTCCGTAAATTCAAGCCGCAGATACAAATCAAAAACGAACTCACCCCGAAGTTATGGTCTCGCGAATGAGTTCGTTTTTTAAGAAAAAATGGAACGCAGACCAATGCCAAGCACATGTGCGCATCAGCCCCACTCTTTAACTATTCAATCAATTGAAAGTTCAAGAACCGTCCCTCAATGCGGTAGGAGCCGTACAATCCTTTAAAACCCAGAAATAACCATTTGGTCGAATCATGCAAGGGGAATGGGTTGGTCGAAAAGAAACTAGGCAACACTCTACCCTTAGCTGAGAGCGGATCGAACTCCAAGGAAATGGTTTGTCCATTCTTAATATCAAGGGGAACCGTTCCCTGAATCGTTTGATACGTTCCATCCTTTTGCAAGATGACGGTGTTTTTCACATCACCATGAAGAACAGCCAACAACAACCCCTCCGAGGTTACATCTGGCTCGGTCAGTATGCCGATCAAAAGATCCGCATTAGTCAAATCTTCAAGACGGAGCGTAAATGTGATGGTTCCACTTTGGGGAAGCAGAGTGTACAAACCATAAACTTCCTCAAACCCTTTCCCCCGCTCTTTCAGAAAATCAAGGTCACCATATTCCGCTGAAAAAGCAGAGACAGGTTCTTTCCAACATCCGTAACCATTTTCCTCAAGCTGTACGGAAGCAGGGTAAACCTTCCATAAAGTGCTGACACAGCCTTGCAACCAGTCCTCCCCAATGGGAATGGGAATCGCCTGCGAAAATGTAGGAAGTGCTGTTACAGTCTCAGTTGCGGGTACAGGTGTGAATGTTGGCTCAGCTTCAACAAGGTTTGGTGTAACTGTATACGTTTCAGAAGAGATTGCAGTGGGTTGAAATGTCGGGGTTTTATCTATAAAAATCGGATAGACCTGTGGAAATGCAGCAATAATTGCGCCTACTGCTATACCAACAACACCTATCCAAGCAACTGTAATTGGCGTCCTGTCCTTCTGAGTTTCAACATTAGGGCGTTGCAAGGTTTCTTTTGAGTTATTCTCCGGCTTGGCATTTTTGTTCGTCATAGTCCATCCACCATTCTTTTTTGATGAAAACCGGTTTGGCTTGAGTTTCGCGGATGATTCTCTAAAGGAGTTATGCCTGTGGGAAATAAATTTCACGCCATACTTAAAAAATTATACAACCGAAACACAGTGGAACCACTTCCGATTTCGAAAACACCATTAGTTGTTCATTATCAAAATATTCTTTCCTCTTTCCTCTTTCTAATTCCGGTTGTAAAATCACCCCCATAAATCTGTCCAGACAATCGGAGGCTGAATGAACGCATTGCAGGAACGCATACTAAAAGAGGGGAAAGTGCTCGGTAATGGAATTCTCAAGGTCGATAGTTTTGTCAACCATCAGGTAGACCCGCTTCTCATGGATGAATGCGGGCGCGATTTTGCCAAGCGCTTCGCACATGTCGGCGCGACAAAAATTCTCACGGCTGAAATCTCTGGCATTGCCCCGGCGCTGACCACCGCCATTCACATGGGGTTGCCCGTCGTCTATGCCCGCAAGACCAAGCCCATCACAATGCCAGACCAGGTCTATCTCACCCTTGCTCCCTCCCACACAAAAGGACGCATGGTCGAGCTGATCGTCTCGCCTGAATATCTCGCCAACAACGAAAAGGTCCTCATCATTGATGACTTCCTCGCCAGCGGGCAGACCATTCTCGGTCTCGTACGTTTGGCTGAAGCCTCTGGGTCAAAAGTTGTAGGCATTGGCGCACTGGTCGAGAAGATCTTTGAAGGCGGGCGCGACGTGCTCAGTTCATTGGGAGTGCCGATCGAATCCATTGCCTGCATCAAGTCACTGGATGACGGCAAGATCACATTTGTGGATTAACAGATCTGCCTATGTTAAGTCTGCGGCAAGACACCACTACAAAAAAGAGGTTCTTCATCGTTGGGGCGATCGTCCTTGTCGCAGGCTTAATGTTCGTAATTGCCCTATATGCTCCCAGTTCTCTGCCCGTAAACGCAGATTTTAGTGCCATCTACTATGCCAACCTGGCACTGGTAAATAGAGTTCCCGTTTACGATATCCCCGCCATCGAGGCGCTTGCATTGAAAGGTCACGAAGAACTGGCGGATATTTTTAATCTTCCACGCTTCCCGTATCCGCCCTGGTATACACTCACCACCTTTTATTTGGGACTGCTGCCCATTGAAGCCGCTGGCACGCTCTGGTTCGAGATCAATCTTGTCATGCTCTTTGCTTCAGTATGGCTTCTCACGGATGGCTGGATGCCCCGTGCAAGATTATTTGCATTCCCGCTTGCTTTGATATTTCTGCCGATCCTTGGCACACTAGCCGTTGGGCAATACGGATTTCCCGTCATGCTGGGCGCGGCATTATTGACCTATGCCCTGCCCAGGCAAAATGTTTTATTTTCCGTGCTTGGGCTGGTGCTCCTCACCTTCAAGCCACATATTGGCGCGCTTGCCATTTTCATCACATTGTTCCATCTCATTTCACGGAAAGATGACTTCAGCCGCAACACCATCAAAGCGGCTGTGCTGTCAGGTGCATTCCTGTTCATCATTGGCTTCATCGCCGACCCGGCTTGGCCTGTGAACTACCCCAACATGCTACTGACTTATCAGGACCAGGGCAATGTCACCACCTGTTCTGAATGTATAGGCGTTCCGATCTGGCTATCCAGAACCATCTTTGACGGCTCTCTTTCCACCGCAGTGAAGATTTCAATGCTGTTATTGATCGGCTTCGGCGTGCTTTTTGTTTTTATACGTCACTGGGTGATGAAGTCTCCTTCATCCTTCATATCATTCTCCCTGCTCGTCACTCTGCTGGTCAGCCCTTATCTTTACAACTATGATTTTATTTTGCTCCTGCCCGTGCTGGCATTTCTGTTTCAAACGGAGAGCCGCATCAGCAGTAAAGTGATTGCCTCCATTTGCTATCTGCTGCCCTTGCCCGTTCTCGCGCTCACAGGGCGAAATGGCAACATTGTGCTTGTGGTTGTTTCACTCATCCTTTTAGTTGCCTTCCTTGTACAAGCACGGGATACAATAAAGGATGCTTGATTTTTTTACGCCCATAAACCATTACATTCCTCATTAACTTGACTTTCACACATCTACGTTCTCATCATATTCAGGATATCTAATACATCAAAGATCGAAGGTCAACCTTCAAGAGACCTTTGACTTTTGACACAGGAAGAATACATGACCCAATCCATTGCCATTCTCGATTTCGGTTCCCAATATGCCCAGATCATCACCCGCCGCGTGCGCGAGGCGCAAGTCTATTGCGAGATGTTCCCATGGGACGCGCCGCAGGAAAAAATTCTCTCCATCAACCCCAAGGGCTTCATCCTCTCCGGCGGACCCAAATCCGTCTACGAAGAGAACGCTCCCTTCATTCAAAAGTTCATCCTCGAAAGCGGCCTGCCCATCCTTGGCATCTGCTACGGCATGCAAGCCCTCACCCACGCCCTCGGCGGCAAGGTAGACCCGTCTGCCCAGCGCGAATTTGGGCATGCAGAGATCACGCCATTAATTCCCGGAACAATCTTGGATTCAATATCCAAAGTCTGGATGTCGCACGGCGACAAAGTGACGCAGTTGCCCGAAGGGTTTATTGCACTTGCCCAAAGTGGTAACAGTCCCTATGCGGCGATGGGCGACATGCAGCGCAAATACTTCGGCGTGCAATTCCACCCGGAAGTAAATCACACGCCCAACGGCAGTGAACTCATCAAGCACTTTGCCATTGACATCTGCGGCGTGACCCCCAATTGGACTCCAGCCAACATCATCGAAGATGCCGTGGAAAAAATTCGCAAACAAGTTGGTAACGAGAGAGTCCTCGCGGCGGTTTCCGGTGGAGTGGATTCATCTGTGGCGGCGGCGCTGGTTCACAAAGCGATAGGCGATCAGCTGGTTTGTGTCTTTGTGGATACGGGACTCTTGCGCGCCAACGAAGGCGCACAAGTCGCTTCGGCATTTCGGGAGGGTTTGGGTGCTGAACTCATTACCGTCGATGCCGCTGACGATTTTCTCGGCGCATTGAAAGGACAGACCGACCCGGAGACCAAGCGCCGCATCGTCGGCGAGAAGTTCATTCGCATCTTTGAGCGTGAGGCGAAGAACGTTGGTCAGCCGAGGTTCTTGGTGCAAGGGACGATCTACCCGGATGTGGTTGAGTCGTCGGGCAAGGATAGGAACAAGGCGGAGAAGATCAAGTCACATCACAATGTGGGCGGACTTCCTGAAGATATGGAATTTGAACTCGTTGAGCCGTTACGTTATTTGTTCAAGGACGAAGTGCGGTTGGTGGGAGAAGCTCTCGGCTTGAATCCTGGCTTGGTGTGGCGGCAACCGTTCCCGGGTCCGGGTTTGACCGTGCGCTGTCTCGGGGAGTGTACGCCCGAGCGTGTATCCCGTTTGCGGGCGGCAGATGCGATCCTCTTGGAGGAATTATCCAAAGCGGGTTTCTTGGGCAAAGGCGCACAGACCTCGCAAGCCTTTATGGTTTTGTTACCCGTTCGTTCGGTGGGTGTGATGGGCGACCAGCGCACATATCAGGAAGCCGCCGCCATCCGCGCTGTGAGCACCGACGATTTTATGACTGCCGATTGGGCACGCTTGCCGTTCGACCTATTGGCAAAAGTTTCAAGCCGCATTGTAAATGAAGTGCAGGGCATCAACCGCGTGGTGTACGATATTACAAGCAAGCCGCCCGCAACCATTGAATGGGAATAAGGCTGGGAGATCGAAATGAATTTTGATTATGGCAATATCTTTACCCGCGCGTTTCAGATCACATGGAAGCATAAATCGTTCTGGCTTCTCCTGATGATTCCTGTATTGATATCCTTCCTGATATTCTCAGGGTTCGCCGCACCTGTCTTTCTATTGGAGGGGAATGAAGACATGTTGGGTTTGGCATTCGCGATCTGGGGCATCGTGCTTCTGCTTGGTATGGCGCTCAGTTTTGTGGCTGGCACTGCCGGTGCAACCTCGGTGACGCTCGGCATTCTCCGTGCCGAACGCGGCGAAGGTTCCACCTCGCTCATGGACTTGATACGCGATGGTCTCCCCTATTTCGGGCGTGCGCTTGGTGCCACGCTCATTGTGCAGCTCACTGTGGGCGCCGTTTTCACGGTCTTCTTTCTTTGTATGACGGCGCTCTCGCTTGTGACCATGGGTCTGGCTTCACTGTTTCTTCAACCCATCATGATCTTGATGACCCCGCTTTCATTTCTAATGATCGCAGTCATGTACGCGGCGATCGTTGCAGTCATAGATGAAGGGCTGGGCGCATGGGAGGCGGTCAAACGTGCCGTACAGGTCGTCCGTGAACATGTGTGGAAGTTCGTCCTCATTTCTCTCATCATCTATTTCGGTATTACCATTTTGACCAGTTTCCTGATGGTTCCCGTCATGATCCCGGCCATGGCAGGTCCCATCTTCATGGAAACCGGTATGGATATGAATGGTACAACGTTCGCACTTATCTTCATCCCTTTTATCTGCTTGTTCTTTATCGCCATGTCCCTGTTTTCAGGGGTGAGCGGCACGTTCATGGCTGCCGCCATGGAAATCGCCTACCTGAGGCTCCGACCATCCACCGATGTGGTCTTTGCCTCAACCGAGCCCCAAGACGAGACCTCCTGACTTCTCCCCTCGTATATACAAACGATTGCGGAACAGCTAAAAACGTTCCCATCCTTCCAAAGTGGACGGAAATCTTTGAGTAGTGTATGATTTAACCGGTTTCGCCCATGGGAAGAACCCCAAAATCTGGAGAATGACATGAAAATCGATCTAGGCAAGATCCTAACCCGGGCCTGGCAGATCATCTGGCAGTACAAGGTCCTATGGGTGTTCGGTATATTTGCAGGCTTTGCAAGCGGCAATGGAGGAGGCAATAGCGGCTCCAATAACGGCGACAACTCACAATTCACAGGCAACCCCGAGCAAATGTTCGGTCAAGTTGGTGATTTCTTTCAGGAATACCTGCTCATTATCATTGCCATTTGTGCGGCGTTGATATTGCTCACTTTTGCCTTCTACGCCCTCGGCATGATGGGACGCATCGGTATCCTCAAGGGTGTTTATAAAGTGGAAAATGGCGCCTCCTCGCTGATCTTTGCCGAACTTTGGTCTGAAAGCATGCCCTACTTCTGGCGCTTCTTTGGGCTGAACTTCCTTGTTGGCTTCGCCTTCTTCATCATCTTGGTTCCATTCATTGCCATTGCAATCGCCACGGCGGGAATCGGGCTGGCTTGTCTGCTCCCACTCATCTGTCTGCTTGTCCCGGTTGCATGGGTGGTTAATGTCATTCTGGAACAGGCACAGGCATCCATTGTGGCTGAAGACCTGACCATGTTCGACGGTTTCAAACGCGGCTGGGAGATCGCCAAATCAGATATTGGCGGTATGATCGTCCTCTCGCTTGTACTCGGAATTGGCGGCGGTATCATTGGCTTGATCATCGCCCTACCCATCATCGTAGCGGTTGTCCCGCTGGTATTTAGCATGGGCATGAGCGGATTTGAAATGGGCAATAATCTTCCCCCCACCGCCTGGATCTCCCTTATATGCTGTGGCATTTACCTGCCGGTACTGTTGATCCTGAACGGCGTCCTCACCGCTTACATGAAAACCTCCTGGGCGCTCTCCTACCTGCAACTTGCCAAACCCGATGAAAATGCGCCCATCGTAGCGCAGGATAATGCGTAAACTTCTTCTCACCCTATTCTCTGTAAGCCTCATCCTCGGAACGATCTCTGTCCCTGCCAACGCGCAGGGACAGATCACCGCTTCTGTCACGTTGTATAACGTGGATACATCCGCCTTCCCCACCATTACGGGATATGTGGATGTGACCGACTCGAACGGCATCTTCGCCTCAGGACTCAAGCCCGAGGCTGTTACTGTTCTCGAAAACGGTCAGCCCCTCCCGGCAGATTCGCTGAACGAAATGGCGATTCCCCTGCAAGTAGTTGTTGCCTTCAACCAGGGCGAGGCGCTTGCCGCCCAGAACGCCAGCGGCTTTTCACGCTTCCAACGGGTTTCACAAGTCATCCAACAATGGGCGCAGGCACGTCCCGCCGACCTGCCCGATGACATGAGCCTCGTCTCCCAAACCGGTCCTGTCATCAACCACGCCTCCCCCGCCGACTTCGTCGTCGGCTTGCAGGGCTTCAACCCAGACCTGCGGACCACCACCCCGAATGTACAAGCCCTTGCCACCGCATTGGATGTGGTCAGCGCACAAACCCCGCGCCTCGGCATGAAGCGAGCCGTGCTCTTCATCACCCCCCAAATGGAGAACCCCGACCTCGCCGTTCAACTGGAGCCGCTTGTTCAAAAAGCGGTAGAAAATAACATCCGCGTCTACGTGTGGTATGTGGATGCAAACACCACCTTCACCACCACCAGCGCAGCGCTCTTCAACAACCTTGCCATTCAAACCGGCGGCACCATGTTCCAGTTTTCCGGCGAGGAACGCTTCCCCGACCCCGAAGCGTACTTCTCGCCTCTGCGCCGTATTTACAGCCTTTCTTATACTTCGCGCCTGAACGCTTCCGGAGATCACAACCTGATCCTGGATGTTAACCTGCCGACAGCCGGCAAGGTGACCTCCACCGCCCAGACCTTCAGCTTGGAGATTCAGCCGCCGAACCCGTTCCCGGTCGCCCCGGCTGCCCAGATCACAAGACAAGCCCCCGAAGACGATCCGTTCAACACAGAAAAACTCCTGCCCGAATCTCAGCAGATCGAGATCATCGTTGAGTTTCCCGACGGGTATGAGCGTCCGCTGGCACGCACTACATTGTATGTAGACGGCATCGCCGTGGACGAAAACACAGCCGAACCCTTCACCACCTTCACATGGGACTTGACCCCCTACAACGTCAGCGGCGAACATCAGATCACCGTTGAGGCAGTGGATACGCTCGGGCTTAGCAAAACCAGTTTGTCGCTGCCTGTCATCGTTACCGTCATCCGCCCACCCAGCGGACCTGCGGCTTTTCTGGCAAAATACCGCGCACAATTGACCTTTGGCGCCATCATCCTGGCAGGATTGGTACTCTTCGGCATCCTGCTTGGCGGAAGGCTGCGCTCCCTTTCGCTTCGCAACATTCAAGAACAGCGCCGCGTACAGAACGACCCGCTCACCCAGCCCATTCCGGCAACGGTGGAGCCAAAGACAGCGCCTCTGCCAAAAGAGAAAAGCCAAAAGGCGGCACCCAAAGCCCGGAAACCCCGAGCAGCCAAAACGGCAGAGAAAGAGGCGGCGGCATCCCTCGTGCGCATTCAAGCAGACGGGCAGATCGCCGCGCTGCCCCCCATCCCTTTGAATGGGGACAAACTTATCTTCGGCACCGACCCGGTGCAATGCACGACGATTCTGGATGACCCGTCCATCTCACCGATGCATGCGGGCATCCGCACTACGGAAGATGGCGGCTATCTCTTGCAAGATTTCCAATCCATTGCAGGCACATGGATCAACTACGAGCCTGTGCCGCGTGAAGGCTGCCGGTTGACGCACGGTGATATGGTAAACTTTGGACAGATTCGGTACCGCTTTATGCTGCGTACACCCCCGTCTGCAAATCCCCCCAAGATCACCCCGGTGCAACCCGAAGAATGATCCGAACCACACTTGCCCACATTCATACAGCAGCCCTCAGCCATGCCGGGCTCTCAGGCAAGAACAATGAGGACCGCTATGCTGTTTCATCCTTCCAATTAGGGAAGGATGATCCGCGCCCGGCTGTCTTTGCTGTGGTGGCAGATGGAATCGGCGGACACCGCGCCGGTGAAGTGGCGGCAGAACTCGCTGTCAACTACATCAGTATGCATGTGGCAGAAAGCAACGCCAAGAAACCTCTCAAGATCCTTGAAAACGCCATTCAAGATGCCAGCCAGGCAATTGCCGCACATTCCGCCGGAAAAGAAGAAGAAAAAGGCATGGGCGCCACCTGTGCTTGCGCCTGGGTGATCGAAAACAAACTGTACACCGCATATGTCGGTGATTCACGCATCTACCTCCTGCGCGGCAAATACATTCAACAGATCAGCATCGACCATAGCTGGGTGCAAGAAGCCTACGAAAAAGGCATCATCACCGCCGACCAAATGCGCAGCCACCCAAACGTACATGTCATTCGCCGCCACCTTGGCGGAGTACGCCTGCCCGAAGTAGACTTCCGCTTACGCATCGACAATGCTGAAACAGAAGAAGAGTCAGTCAATAATCAGGGCTTCCAACTTGAGCCGGGCGACACCATTCTGCTCTGCTCCGACGGACTGACCGACCTGGTATGGGACGACGAGATCAGGAACATCATCCGTTCAAAACACGATCTGAAATCCGCAGCCGAAGCGCTGGTGAACCTCGCCAACGAACGCGGCGGGCACGACAACATCACCGTGGTCTTGATGGCCATGCCAAGGGTTGAAGACACCGTACCCAGAAAAAGCGGATTGTTTAGCTGGTTGACCGGCGAATAAAAAAGGACGGGCGCCCGTCCTTTTTTGATTCACGCTTCAAACTTCGCCCCCGCCTGCCTCTCACCATTGACCTATATTTACCCCTCGGCTTTCTTCTCACGATCCAGCCACAACTCACGATATTTACGGTTCCAATCGATCAAAAAGCGGAGAGCGATCACCAAACCCGCCCCCACCGCCACCCAAAAGTCTGCGCCGCGAAAGTTGAGAAACCACAGGGCTGGCGCAAAAAGGATGCCCGCAAATACAGTCGCCCGCGCCGAGTGACGCACCACCAGCACAAGCAGAATGAGCAAACCGAGGCAGATCAAAAATGCCAACGGGGTGACCGCAAGAATACTGCCGCCCGCCGTGGCAAGCCCCATCCCACCGCGGAATTGGGCAAAGACAGGCCAGCAGTGACCAACCACCGCAAGCGTCGCCGTCAGAGCAATTACCCAGGTTTCACCCGAAAAGCGAACTGCCAGGTATGTGGGGAGAAATCCCTTTGCGATATCAAGGATGAGCACCAACGCCCCCCAGCCAAACCCCGCCTGACGGATTGTATTCGTTGTTGTGGCATGACCGGAACCGGCGTCGCGCACATCCACTTTTTTGACATAACGCGTAACCCAGATCGAGAACGTGAACGAACCAAAGATATAACCGAGTAGAGGGAAAAGTATGTTCATGCCTTATATAACCCTTCCGGACAGAGTGCGTCGCACCAGACTCAATGAGAAAAACCTACCCGTAGATTCATCTACTTTATGAAACTCTTCCACCCGTTTGGTGCGACGCACCCGCCACGCTAATAAGCATGCCCCAGCACACGTGCGCGCGAGGCCAGCTGGTTGGCAAGCCCGTCGAAAATGAACTTATGGAAGGGCCACATGGCATACCAATATAAAAAGCCGGGAAGGCCATGCGGTTCGAAATAGGCGGTCACGGTAAAAAGGGTCTTGCCCTTCTCCCCTTCCACTGGCGTGGACTCGAACTGAAGCCAGGCTTTGCCGGGCACGAGCATCTCGGCACGCAAGCGCATGAGGCGGTTCTTCTCTACTGTTTCAACGCGCCAGAAATCAAGCGCCTCGCCGGTGTGAACCTCATCGGGGTGACGCCGTCCGCGCCGCAAGCCGACGCCGCCGATGGCTTTATCGATCCAGCCGCGGATCGCCCACGACCAGTCCATGTAGAGCCAGCCGCGTTCACCGCCGATGCCCGTATAAGAACGAAAGACGGTTTCAGGGGAAAGTTCCAGAATCACCTGGCGGCGTTCGATGAACATGCCCTCTTCCACGGTGAAGCGATAGGGCTTGACATCACCTGCCTCGGTCACAAGTGCATCTGCCCAGGAGGTTTCTACATTGTCACGGTTCACACGCCCAATGGCAAGGTGGACGGCGGTTTGAAAATCGATGGGGTGAATGTGCGGGAATAACTTCTTTGCCGTCTCACTGCGGACGATGAGATTGGCGCGCAATCCCTCAATAAGCGGCGCAACCACACGCCAGTGGATCGGTGTAACCATGTGAACCCAATACGCGGAAAGCCTCGGGGCGTAAAACGGAGTGCGGATCAGCCACCGGCGGAGATTCCGCTCCTTTGCGTAACCCAGCAACATGTCGGCGTAGGTGAGGCGGGTGGGTCCGCCTACTTCGATCACCCTGCCAGTGGCATCCGGCGTTTTGAGCACATCCACCAGATAGGCAAGCACATCTCGAATGGCGATGGGCTGGGCTTGTGAGAAGAACCATGCTGGGCAGGTCAGGATCGGCTCGCGTTCGGTCAGGTAGCGGATCATTTCAAAGAGAGCCGACCCTGAGCCGATGATCATGCCGGCGCGAATTTCTGTGACGGGTGTCTTGCCATGCCGAAGTTCGAAGCCGGTTTCGTGGCGCGAACGCAGATACGGCGAAAGATTGGCGGTTGGGTCAACCAACTCGCCAAAATAGATGATCTGCTCAATGCCCTCATCTTCCGCAGCCTGCGAAAAATTTCGCGCGGCTTGCAGGTCGCGCTCGGCGCTGTCTTTGCTGCCTTGTTTGCCATGCATGAGATAGTACGCCACAGAAACGCCCTTCATGGCGGAAGCGAGGTCGGCGGGGTTGAGCGCGTCGCCTGTGGCAACTTCAATCCTTTTCAGCCAGGTGCGCCCTTGCAAACGGGAAGGGTCGCGCACAAGGCAGCGCACTCGATACCCGGATTCAAGCAGTTTTGGAACAAGCCGTCCGCCAACGTAGCCTGTGGCACCGGTGATAAGGATGAGTTTTGGTTGGGTCATAGGTTGAATTATATCTATTGAGTGCTTTATGAGTGTTGAAAACAAGACAGATTTGGTCGTAATTTCCTGTAAAGCAGTTGGAAAGTTTTCTTATATGTTAATTCGCTATAATTTTTTTGCCAGAGCATAGTACCAAGGAGCTAACAAAATGAAACGAACCATCCCTGAAATTTTTTCCGGACTGGCGATCTTTGGGTTGATCACCGCACTTGTCGGTTTTTCCATATTTTTTGGAATTTTCCCCGGCAATGTGGAAAATTGGCTGCTTCGCAGCGGAGACCCCAGACAGGCTCTCATTTTCTTCAGTTTGATGGCTGGCACGATCCTGATGATGCTTGCAAGGGTGGGTGTGGAAGTTGTGCCTTTCTCCATGATAAAAGGCGACAATGTAAAGCGCTATATCAATGGTCTACCTTTATGGGTGCTCTTTTTCTTTCTCACCATTTCCATTTTTGGATTTGCAAATGTCTCCCCCACCTGTAAAGCGCCCGAGACGGTAGTCTTCGAAGATATAACCAACCAAAGAATTTTTCAACCTGCAAATTTGATGGAAGTTGCTCCAAATGAAAGTCTGACGATCATTGCATCTTCGCCGGACAAGTCGCAGATTTCCTGCATTTCATGGGAGTTTGTGGGTCCCGCCTTCCCAACGCTGGGCGCAAAGGATGATTGTCAGGTAAACATTACATTCAGCGACCAGCCGGGTCCCAGCTACATCACGCTTTTGGCTACTCAAAACTTCTGTAATGAAGCCTCTTTGTTCTCATTGGAAGTTCAGGTCAAATGAAATGAAAACCTTCTCCTCGCACAATATGGCACTGTCCATTCTTGTAGTTTTGCTCACCTCCTGCGGCGGAGGTGGCAGCAACGCTCAAGCATCGTTAAGCATCCTGCCAGAAAATTGCTCTGTGACCATTTCTGAACAGATCGGGCTGACGCTCAGCGGAGCGATCGACCCAAACTCGCATGCTACCTGGGAGGCGACTCTGGGAAGTGTCATTTATACCTCTCAAGGACTGAGCGCCACCTATTTCGCCCCGCCAGTTGCAGGGGAGGCGCGCATTAAAGCCACAGTATCTTCAGATTCAAATGCCGGAAATCCCACCATTCTTGAGACGATCTGCAAGGTCACTGACCCAAATGCAACGCTCTCGCCCCAGCCCACCCCCGCCAACTCAGTTTCTGCTCCACCGGCGTTGCCACCATCCACCAAGCCGACTGTCATCATTAGCGAGGTGATGGGAAATGCCTGCGGCGGAATTGACCAGCGGAAATACAACCAGTATGTGGAACTGTACAACTACGGCGATCAACCCATGGATGTGGGAGGCTGGTGGTTGTACGATGAAGGTTCGCCCGGCACGCCAGATGAATTGACAGCATGGAGCAGCAGGTCCAATATCGTTCCTGATGGGCAAGCAATCATAGGCACAACCATCATTCCGCCGAAGGGTGTTGCTATTGTCCTGCCGCCCCAATATTATGAAAATCCAATGGGTCCCCCCTACAAACTGCCTGCAAACGCCGTCATCCTCACTGTAGCAGACAGCGCGACCCTCGGAGATGACTTCTTCGGCATCATTACGGACCAGGATGGATACGACACCGTAACCCTTTACAAGGGGAGCAACAGCATCATGGATACCGTCGTGGATACCTATGGCACTCCTCTCATCCCCAACAATTACGTTGCAGACATCAAAGATGACCGGTTGGATAATATCCCGCGCTATCTAAGTGATTGCACGTCCATTGAACGGGTCAATCCCCTGCTGCCAGATGCAGAGTCGAACTGGGTCACCGTCAAAAATGGGACGCCCGGAGCGGTTCCATTCAAATAGCAAGACATAAAAATCGCACCCACAAGTTGGGTGCGATTTTTATGTACAAACATTGTAGAATCCACCCATGCCTTTATTATGGACATCGTTATCCTTTCTTGCCGGGATCGTTCTCGCCGCAAATGTTTCACTCCCCACCTGGGCATGGGCATTGATCGCACTCGCTTTTTTTCTTCTTTCCCTCTCCCTTCGCCGTACCCCACTGACCATTTACCAATTCACACTTTCCACGTTCCATACCCTCCTGCCCATCTTCTTTTTTCTCGGCGCGTCCTACTTCCAATTCCGCCAGCCGCGTATAGATGCATTCCACATCGCCTTTTACAATGACCGTGCATACGACCTGCTCATCACAGGTTCCCTTGCCGAACCGCCCGACTACCGCGACACATACACCAACCTGCGAATAAACGTTGAAGCCGTTGATACCGGCGACGGTGACCTGCCCGTCTCTGGCAAGATTCTCGTGCGTGTGGACCCGAACGAGCCATACACATATGGCGAGCGCATCCGCCTGCGCGGGCAACTCAAAACCCCGCCAGAGAACGAAGAATTCTCCTATCGTGATTATCTTGCCCGGCAGGGCGTCTACGCCTACATGACCTCCGCCGAGGTGACGCGTCTGCCAGGCAATGGCGGCAATTTCATTTACAAGCTGATCTATAGATTGAAAACCCACCTGGTCGAAAACACCTACAAAATATTCCCCGATCCCGAAGCGTCGCTCTTCGCGGGAATTCTCTTCGGTGTCGATACTGGCCTGCCCCGCGAATTGCAGGAAGCCTTCAAGAACACCGGCACAGCACACATCATTGCCATTTCAGGGTTCAACATTGCCATCATTTCAGGTGTATTCTTTACCACCTTCAAAGCACTGCTGAAGAACGAGAGAATGGCCGCGGGTCTTGCCATCATCTTCGTATTCCTCTACACCTTCCTCGTAGGCGCAGATGCAGCCGTACTCCGCGCTGCTGTGATGGGCAGCATTGCCATGTTTGCAGTATTGGTCGGGCGCAAGCAGGCAACACTCAACACATTGGCTTTCGTGGCATTGCTCATGGCGTTGCTCAACCCGCAAGTCTTATGGGATATCGGCTTTCAACTCTCCTTCCTCGCCACGCTCGGGCTTATCCTGTACGCTGAACCATTCTCGAATATCACAGCTCAACTCTTGATCAAAATTTTCAAAGTGAACGACACAGCCATCTTACGCATCATCAATGACAACGTCATTCTCACCCTTGCCGCACAGGTCATGACCATTCCCATCATGATGTATTATTTCAACCGCATCTCCATCATCTCGTTCATTGCCAACCCATTCATTCTGCCTGTCCAACCGGCGGTAATGATCCTCGGCGGCATTGCTGTTTTCGCCAGCCTCATCTTCCTGCCTCTGGGTCAATTGCTCGCATGGGTGGCATGGCCCTTCGCAGGCTACACCATCCGCATTGTGGAATTTTTTGACAGGGTTCCCAACGGCGTGATCGTTCTGGGAGACGTACCCCTCTGGATCATTTATATGATGTATGCTTCGCTTCTTCTTGTGACCTTTAACTGGTCTGCCATCCAAAGTTGGTTCAAGTCTGCGGCTTCTTCACTCCGCGCTGCCGCATTGACCATCCTCTTCGCACTGACCTTCATCTGCATGCTAACCTTCTGGAGCGCCTGGGCGCGCTCCGGCGACGGTGAATTCCACATCACTTTCCTCGATGCCGGTTCTGCCGATGCCGTACTCATCCAAACCCCGCAGGGACGCAACATCCTCATCAACGGCGGGGCAAGCGCCTCCGAACTCTCCAATGAACTCGGGCGGCGTCTGCCCTTCTTCACCCGCAAACTAGACTGGCTCATCATCGCTTCGACCCAGGAAGATCAAGTCACCGCCCTGCCGCGCATCGTAGAACGTTACGAACCGCAGAACGTCCTTTGGGCGGGCAATATACAAGCATCGTATTCGTCACGTTTGTTGGATGAATACTTTGCAGAGAATCAAATTCCCATCAGCCGGGCAGAGGTGGGACAAAGGCTCGAGCTGGGAGAAGGCGCATTTATCGAGGTACAGTCTGAAGGTCCGCGTGGAGCCGTGCTTCTCATCCAATATGGAAACTTCCGCGCCCTGCTCCCCATCGGCGTGGATAATGCCACCTTCGAAACACTTGAATACGGCAACACCATTGGCAAAGTGGATGTGCTCCTGCTTGCAGACTCGGGGTACGCACCAAGCAACCCACCCGATATGATCGAAAACCTTAACCCGCAGATCGTGATTCTTAGTGTTGCCGCAGGCGACCCGGATGGTCTTCCAAACGAGGAAGTTCTTGAGGCACTTGAAGGATACGCCATGCTGCGCACCGACCGCAGCGGCTGGATCGACATTACCACCGACGGCGTGGAAATGCAGGTGACCGTGGAGCGCAGAGAAAATAGCACAAGCAATGAATGACGAAAAATTGATGCTGTGGTTGGCTGTATAATGCCGTCACTATTTGCAAATAAATTTCAAAGGAGAGAGGCATGTCTGAAATATTGACGATCACCAAAACGGAGGGCAAGGTTACCATCCTGCATCTCGAAGGCAGCCTGGATAGACAAACAGAAAATATGCTGATGGATATTGCCCGCGCCGAGTTTGACTCTGGAACGCGTTTTCTACTGTTGGATTTCGGGAAGCTGGACATTCTCACCAGCGCAGGTCTGCGCGCCATTCATAACATTTACAAACTGTTCACGCCTGAGAGCGAAGCCCAGGCATGGAAAGCTGAACACGCAGGCGCATCTTTCAAATCCAGAAATTTCAAGATCGCACAACCGTCCTCACAGATCCACTATGTTTTAACCATGACGGGTTTTATACAGAGTATGTTCATCTACCCGTCCTTGCAAGAAGCGCTCGACTCATTCGGAGAGTAGCATGGGCTATCTTGTGTTGGAAGGCGGCGCGGAATTCGGCGGGCGCATGTCGGAGCCAGACCTGCACGCCATTGAACTGGCTGGCGGGTTCAATGCACCCATTGCCATCCTCCCCACCGCCGCTGCGCCCGACCACAATCACAAACGCGCTGGCGGAAACGGCGTCCGCTGGTTTCAAAGTTTGGGTGCAAACAATGTTTTCACGGTGGATGTGATCGACGCCAAAACAGCGAAGGATCCAACCCTCGCCGCCTCATTGCGGACCTCGAAACTGATCTATCTCCTCGGCGGTTTTCCCCGCCATTTGGGCGAGACGCTTGCCAACAGCTTATGCTGGTCTGCAATCATGGAAGCGTATGGGCAGGGTGCTGTCATTGCCGGGAGCAGCGCCGGAGCGATGGTGATGTGCGAACATTACTACGACCCATACGAAAAGAAATTATTGCGTGGGTTGAACCTTGTCCCAAATTCCTGCGTGCTGCCGCACCACAATAATTTTGGCAAAGCCTGGGCGTCACAATTAAAGAAGATGCTACCCGAAGCCATCTTGATCGGCATCGACGAAAGCACAGGTATGGTCAACAATGCTGATGGTATCTGGGAAGTAAAAGGCGGCGGCGAGGTAACGCTTTACCAAGGCGGATCAACCGTCCGTTATGGAAGAGGCGCAACGTTCTCATTGACCTGATGATTTCCTAAGCAAATTATCATATCGTTATTAGAAAGTTTTCTTACAATCGACCAGTCTAGCAAGAAGCTTATTGAAGAGGAGAGAGCCATGCCCCACCAATTCAAATCCGTCCCTGTTCGTTCATCCGAGATCACCCCAAAAGAAACCTACCTCAGCCGCCGCGATTTCATCAAAGCAGCCGGTGTGATCGCGGGCAGTGTGGCGCTTGCCGCCTGCCTGCCGCAACAGGCAGAGGAAACAACGGACTCTGCTCCGCAGTTCGATGGACCCACCAAAGTGGATGAACTCGGCGACATTGCCAACACCTACGAAGAGATCACCACCTACAACAACTATTACGAATTCAGCACCAACAAGGAAGCCGTGGCGCCGCTTGCAAAGAAGTTCAACCCCAGCCCGTGGACGGTTGAAGTGACCGGCATGGTGGCAAAGCCAAAGACCTTTGGTTTTGAAGACCTGCTTTCCATGTTCCCACAGGAGGAACGCATTTACCGCCTGCGCTGTGTGGAGGCGTGGAGCATGGTCATCCCGTGGAACGGGTTTCCGCTGGCGAGTTTGCTGAAGGCGGTCGAACCGACCATGGACGCGCAATACGTCCGCTTTGAAACTGTGTACCGTCCCGAAGAAATGAAAGGACAGGGCAGCGCCTTTTACCCGTGGCCCTATCAGGAAGGTCTGCGTCTCGATGAAGCCATGAACGACCTGACCCTGCTTGCCACAGGTCTGTACGGCGAAACGATGCCCAACCAAAACGGCGCGCCCATTCGCCTGGTGGTGCCGTGGAAGTACGGGTTCAAATCCATCAAGTCCATTGTCAAGATCGAACTGACCGATAAAAAACCCGAAACCCTTTGGAGCACCATCGCCCCGAACGAATACGGCTTCTACGCCAACGTCAACCCAACCGTGGACCATCCGCGCTGGTCGCAGGCTTCTGAACGCCGCATTGGCGAACTGACCCGCCGCGAAACCCTCATGTTCAACGGCTATGGCGAACAGGTCGCTGACCTCTATGCCGATATGGACTTAAGCCTCTACTACTAATCTGAACGAATCGTACATGAAGATATTTGAACGCTATACACCCCTCCAAATCGCCATCCACCTTTACGCCTGGTCTGCCCTGCTCTGGATCGTTGTGGAATTATTGACTGATTCATTTTCCATCAACCCCATTCAGGAACTGGAGCAACGCACAGGTCGGCACGCCATCACGTTGCTGGTCATGTCGCTGCTTTGCACGCCGCTTAACACCCTCTTCAAATTTCCCGAGCTGCTCAAACGTCGCCGCACACTGGGTCTGTATGCCCTGCTTTACGCAACCATCCACGTGTTGATCTTCGTCAACCTCGATTACGGTCTGGCGTGGAGTCTCATTGCCCGTACTGTGCTTGAAAAGCCCTACATCATCGTCGGCGCAATTGCTTTCATTCTGCTCATTCCGCTCGGCATCACTTCGTTCGACATTTGGAAAGTCCGCCTCGGCAAAAATTGGAAGCGCCTGCATCAGGTCGTGTACCTCATTGCGCCGCTGGCAGTGCTTCATTATCTATGGAGCAAAAAGGGAGATATCCTGACCCTCTCCGGCGACATCGTCCGCCCGGTGATCTATGGTCTCATCCTCGGGATATTCCTGCTGCTGCGGCTCCCGCCCATCAAACGATATATCGCCTCATTACCAAGCCGAAGGCTGCCTCTACCCTTCAAAGAAGATTCTCAACCCAAGGCAGATGCAACTTAAACAGAAGCCGTTCGAGGTTCAGTCCCGAACGGCTTTTTTCTAAGAAAGCGTCTGAAAAGTCTTTTTAACCACAGATGAACGCAGATCAAAGGGATAAGAAACTCTTTGGCTGATGTATGTATCAAAAAACAGTGTTCATCTGTGTCTATCTGTGGTGAATTTTTTGTTTTCAGACACCCTCTAAAACACGCCGCGAAAGAATAACAGCAAACCGATCAGTGCCAACGGTACGCCGACGAGCGCACCGACAATGGTCAGGCTGACGAGGACACCCGCCAGCATCAGCACCAATCCCAGCACCATTGCCATGAAGCGCCCGGTCATCTCCACGATGACCGATAACAGCTTCCAGATCGCGGTAAAAGGCCATAAATACCAGGGGATGTGTTGTTTTTGAGTTGTCATTCAAAGTACCTCCGAAATGATATACGCCGGTTTTCCAAAAACGATGCAGGATGAATAAAACTTAAGTACCTTTGCAAATTTTCAACGGGCGGGGCTATAATCACGCCACTATGCCTACGAAAACCACCAAATCCAAAAAAACCGCTCCTGCCATCGAGGAGACCTTCGAGCAGGAAACAACCGGAGCCACAGAAACTCCCGACTCCGGAGAGTTTGTCACCTTCAAGAGCAGCCATTTTTATTCGATCCTGGTCGTGCTTGCCTTTGCCGTTGGCCTGCTTTTGGGATATGTCATTTGGGGCGGGTCTAAAACTGCCCCTGTAGCAGTTGCCGCGGAACAGGATCAGGGTCCCATTTACATCGAAGTCACCCCCCAACCCACTGCCACCCCTCTGCCCGTCGTCTATGACATTGAGACCGAAGGCTTCCCCAGCAAAGGTCCTGCAGATGCGCCAATCACCATCGTCGAGTTCAGTGACTATCAATGCCCGTTCTGCTGGCGCTGGCATGTTCAGGTATATGACGCTCTGATGCAAGCCTACCCGGATCAGATTCGTTTTGTCTATCGCAATTACCCGCTTTCCTTCCACCAAAACGCCTTCCCTGCCGCCGAAGCCGCACTGTGCGCCGGAGACCAGAACGCCTATTGGGAATACCATGACCTGCTCTTCGACAACCAGGAACAATTGAACAACCAGGCTGGAACTGTGCTTGAACAATCCTTCTACAACGATCTTGCAGCAGGCCTCAATCTTGATGTCACTACCTTTGAGTTGTGTATGACCGGAGGCAAGTACAAAGATTTTATTGAGCAGGATATGGCATATGCCGCATCCCTGCCCGCCGACTCGACCGGTGAAGCCGCAGTAGGCGGAACTCCCACCTTCTTCGTGAACGGATACCGCCTCGGCGGGGCATACCCGCTCGAATACTTCGTTCAGATCATCGAATCAGAACTGGCAAAGAACCAGTAACACAAGCCGGGCGGGTTGAGAGACCCGCCTTTTTTCTTAAAAGTCTGCGCATGTCTTTTAGCCAGTGGTAAGATACGAATGCTTGCCCCATAAACCTTCATCAGAGAGAATGCCATGAAACGATTCATCGCCATTGCGGGAAACATCGGCGTCGGAAAGTCCACGCTTGTAAAAATGCTGTGCGACCAGATGGGCTGGGACCCTTTCTACGAGCCGGTCACGCAGAACCCCTACCTTGCAGACTTCTACAAGGATATGTCTTCCTGGGCGTTCCATTCGCAGGTCTTTTTCCTCACCCACCGCCTGCGCTCACATTTCAACCTTGCTTCGCATCCACACTCGGTCATTCAAGATCGCAGCGTTTATGAAGATGCTGAGATATTTGCCTATAACCTGTATAAACAGGGCAATATGACCGACCGCGATCACGAAACCTACCGTGACCTGTATGAGACCGCCATTCAATTCCTGCCGCCACCCGATCTTGTCATTTATTTGCGCGCTTCGGTGCCAACCCTGATGGACCGCATCAACTCGCGTGGACGTGCCTATGAGCGCACCATCAGCCCGGAATACCTGCAAAACCTGAACGACCTCTACGAAGGCTGGATCGAAAACTTCACGCTCTGTCCCGTGCTTGCTGTCCCTGCCGATGATTTGGACTACGTTGCACACAACGGACATTTGAAATTGATCGTCTCCAAGATCGAAGCCAAACTGACCGGCAAGGAAGAAGTGGTCTTCGAACCGGAAGAAGTAGCACGCGCCGCGGAAGATTAGTACGCGAGTAATAAGGTATAAAAAACGAGTTGCGAAATTTTCTCGCAACTCGTTTTTCTTTACTGATCTATCTTTACTTTTATTCCCTACGCCTTACCCAACACCATCGCCAGCAGCGCCATGCGGACATACAAACCATATTCCATCTGTCGGAAGTAAGCAGCGCGCGGATCGTCATCAAAGTCCATGCTGATCTCCGTCACACGTGGGAGCGGATGCATCACGATCATTTCCTGCTTTGCGGCTTTCATCACTTCCGGGTCGATCACGTACGCACCCTTCACCTTTTCATAATCCGCGGGGTCTTCAAAACGCTCCTTCTGGACGCGGGTCACATACAACACATCGGTTTCGGGTAAAACTTTCTCCAGTGTGGAAGACTCTGTTTGCGGAATACCCTTGGCGGCGACCTCATCCATCACTTCCTTGGGCATCTTCAAAATATCAGGCGAGACGTAGTTCAGTTTGATGTTGGAGAATTGTGACAGCAGACGTGCCAGTGAGTGGACGGTACGCCCGTACTTCAAATCGCCCAACATGGTCACGGTCAGATTATCGAGGCGCCCGATCTCTTCCATGATGGTGAAAGTATCGAGCAAAGCCTGGGTAGGATGTTCGCCGACACCATCGCCCGCGTTGATGACCGGCTTGCGAGCCGCCTTCGCCGCGATCGCCGCCGAGCCGGTTTCGGGGTGGCGCAGCACGATCACATCTGCGTAGCATTCCAACGTGCGGACAGTATCCGAAAGGCTTTCACCTTTCGAAACCGACGAATACTTCACTTCATTGATCGGGATGACCGAGCCGCCAAGGCGTTCCATCGCCGCTGTGAAAGAAGAAGATGTACGAGTGGACGGTTCGTAGAACAGATTGGCAAGGATCTTGCCCTTGAGCAGATCAAAGGTCCCTACACGCTCGACCATGCCGCGCATTTCATGCGCCACGCCAAAGACATATTCCAGGTCGTCACGGCTGAATTGTTTGACCGAAATGATATCTTTGCCGTACCAGTTGGCTTGTTTGTTCTCGCCGAAAGGCAAATAAGGGGATTGGGATTGAGTTGGCATTCTTTTTTCTCCTAGTCTTTTGTTGGTTGATATATGATGAAAAAATTACTCGTCCATGTGCCTGTGATGGATATCCGGCATATGGTCGTGCTCATGCTCTTCTTCAGGGTGTTCATGTGCATGCGAGTGAATCCCTGCCGCAGAGTCGTGTCCATGCATATCATCCACATGGCTATGACTGTGTTCATGCAACACTGCCGTATGCACATGGGTATGACGATGCTCCTCATTGATAAGCAGCAATGCCCCGCCCACCATCAACACAGCAGCGATCACAAACGAAAAGGATGGATACTCACCGAAGATCACAATCGAAAGCAGAACCCCTGCCAGCGGAGCCGTGCCATATAAAGCGCTCGTGCGTGCCGCGCCCAGCCCACGCATGGCACGGATGAACAGGAACGTGCTCAAACCGTAGCAGAGATACCCCATCACCAGCGTGCCAAGGATCGTAGTCAGCGATGGAAAGGGATTACCCAGCGCCCATGCCAGAATGAAAGAAAACGTGCCCGCCACCAGACCTTTCCATGCCACAATGACAAGCGGGTCTTTATCGGAAATATTGCGCGTGAAATTATTATCCACACCCCATAATACACAGGCAGCCAGCACGCCCAAGGCACCGAGCGAAAGCCCGAACCCACCCGAAAAATCGGTAGATAGAAAAATGCTTGCCAGCGTCACTGCCGCAATAGCAGTCCACGCCCGTCGGCTAATGCCTTCGCGAAATGCCAGCAACGCGATCAGGGTTGTCGCCACACCCTCAAAGTTCAACAACAACGAAGCTGTGGATGCAGGCGTATTTTGCAAACTGATCATCAACACGATCGGCGCAAGAATGCCGCCCGAAACAATGGCGCCCGCCAGCCACTTCAAGTCTGTGCGGGTGATGCCAGCCTCGGTCCCTTTGCGCTGGGTCAGGCGTGTCAGGGCAATGCCCGAGCCGCTGCCAAGATAAAGGAATGAAGCCAGAAAGATCGGCGCAATATCGCCCAATAACAGTTTCGAGACCGGCGCGCTTGCCCCGAAGAAAACCGCCGCCAGCAAGGCATACATCATAAAAATAAGATTTTTCGACTTCATCACTTTGCCTCGTTGAACAAATGGTTTGCCAGCGGAAAGATATTGATCAACGGCTCTTCATAGGGATGAGTCCGCCGCACAACTGCAAGCGCTTCATTCACCTGCCCACGCCTGCAATTCACTTCGAGCTTGTACTCCACGCTGAAAGTGATCTCCCCTACTTTCCCGTCAAATGGATTGGCGCCCGGCAGCGGACGGAACGAACCCTGCACAGGCGAAATTGCAAAGCAATGGTCATAATTACCTATCACACCCACACCCGCAGACGCCAGCGCATCACGGATTTTTTCTACATGCCCTTCAGGGATGAATATCTCAAGTTTCACATCAGTAAAGTCGTTCATGGGTGCTCCATCACAAGTTAAGAAAAAGCCTGACAATTACTTGTCAGGCTTTTTGAGGACGGGAATATAAAACGAACAATGCGCCCATTCGGGGCTTCTCATACGGAGAAAACGCTTGCTTCCTGCGGCACATCGGCGCTGATTATACCTAGATTTGGAATCCCGTCGAGGGTTCGGCATCCAAGCCGTTGGCGGCGGCGATCTCTTCAAACATGATCTCGATCTCGTCGAGGAAGTGATCCAAGCCCTCCACTTTTTCAGCAAATCCCTTGCCGAGCAAACCCAGGTCTGAGGCGGCGGATCTCCAGAAACTAAGATGGTCACCCGTCAATACGGCGGCAGATAAGGTCCAGGTATGCAGAACAAGCCAGAGCGCAGAAAGAGGCGTTTCACTATCCAACAGGGCTTTGGCAGCTTTGTGATAATAGTTCACGCGAGCAGGGTGAATCCGCACATCCACGCCCTGGGTTTCAGCGGCAAGTTGGAAGGCTTGTTTCCAGTCGTTCAGCCAGCCGCCGACCTTTTCAGGGTCGATATTGTTCGCACCAAGCAGACCATACACAGCGGCGACCATGCCGGGTCTTCCGGCGGCTTCGGCGCGGGCGGGAAAATCCAGCAGGATGCGGCGCTCCCACAAGGGCGCGCCATGCAGTTCGGCAACCGCATTAACCGCATGGAAAAGCGACTTCATATATTTACGAATTTCCTGCGGACCCGGCTCGCCTTCGAACTCGGAGATGTCGAACCAGTTGCCGCGTCCATGCGAAAGAAGTGTGCGGCAACGCTGGAGTGTGAGCGGAACCTGTTCAAACTCAAAGCCCGCGCGCAGGCTGGCTTGGACGAAATCGAAAAATTTCTCGCGCTCATAAAGCAGAATGGGATCGTACATTTCAAAGCCGAGCCACGGATCGCCGCGCAATTCACGGGGCGACTTGAACTCATCTTTTGTGCGGCGGGAAATATCAATGTGAAAATCAGGCGTGAGCTTTATGAACTCGCGCGGGGTCTTCGGCGTGGTCTTGTGGACAAAGACAATATCAATATCGGCTGTGCCGCCAAGCATGGGCTCACCGCGCAGGGAGCCGGTAAGGTAGGCGGCGATGATATCCGCATCGTTATACGCCCGTTCCTGAACGGTCTCTTTTGCAATACGTAAAAGCGAATCTTTCGTAACGCGCATGACAGCTCCCTACTTGATCAGGGCTGGTTGGAATGGCGCCAGCCCAAGCGCCTCGCGGATGCGGTTTTCGACCAGTTTTACATGCTCCACGTTTTGGATGATGTTCAGGTCGTTGGTATCGATCTTCAAGATCGGCGTATGATCGAACGGCTTGGAGAAGAACTCATCGTACGCCATATTTAATTCATGGATGTAGCCGCGTTCCATCTGGCGTTCATACGGCCTGTCGCGAAAGGCAATGCGGTTCATGAGCGTATCGGTGGTGGCTTGCAGGTACACCAGCAGGTCGGGTTTGGGTATCTTCTCGCCAAGAGCATCATGCACCTTGTGATACATATCCAATTCATCACCCTTGAGGTTGATGCCCGCAAAGAGGGCATCTTTTGCAAACGTATAATCGGAAAGCAAATTCTTCCCTGCATTGAGAATGTTCGGCACGTTATTGTTCTGCTGATGATAGCGGCTTAATAAAAAGAATATTTGCGTCTGAAACGCATAGCGCGCACGGTCGCTGTAAAAATCGGAGAGAAATGGATTCTCCTCGAAAACCTCCAATAACACTTCCGCTTGAAATGATTGTTGCAACAAACGGGCGAGCGTGGTCTTCCCTACGCCAATCACGCCCTCAATGGCAATATACATGAACAAATGCTCCCAAATGATTTAAATAAAAGGATACCATAAAACCGTTACGTTATAATTTTATACATGACCCGCATTTGCATCACGCCATTCGTTCAAGGCACGGGCGGCATGGCATCTTTTCGATTAAAGTTCGAGCAGGGACTCCAAGCCCGCGGCATTAACGTGACCCATGACCTGAATGACAACTTCGATGCATTGCTCGTCATCGCAGGCACCCGCTTCCTACTGGACCTGAACCGGGTCCGCCGACGGGGCATTCGCGTCGTCCACAGGTTGGACGGCATCAACTGGGTACAGCGCGTGAAATGGTCAGGGGTGAAATACACCGTCCGCGCCGAGTACGGCAACTTGATGCTCTCGCTCATCCGCAACCGCTTTGCAGACAGGGTCGTTTACCAGAGTCAATTCATCCGTCAATGGTGGCAAGATCGGTACGGCGTTGCGAAAGTACCTGCAACCGTCATCCTCAACGGCGTAGACCTGAATGCTTACACGCATGAAGGTGAGCATGACCGCCCCACAGACCGATACCGTATGCTCCTGCTCGAAGGCAGCCTTGCCCGTGGATTGAACTCCGGCTTATTCCATGCCGTGAGAGTGGCGGAGAAAATGTCTGCCAAATACCCAATGGAAGTTATAGTCGCTGGCACGGTGGATGAAACCACACAACGAAAACTGCAAAGCAAAGTCCCTGTCCAATTTCTTGGCACCGTTCCCCGGGCAGATATTCCCAAACTCGCCCGTTCTTCACACCTGATGTACTGCGCCGAAGTCAACCCGCCCTGCCCTAACTCCGTCATTGAAGCCCTGGCATGCGGATTGCCCGTCATTGGGTTTGACAGCGGCGCGCTCAAAGAATTAGTTACAGAGGATGCAGGGGTTATCGTCCCTTATGGCTCGAACCCGTGGAAGTTGGAAACACCCGATATCACAACGTTGGCACAATCAGCGGGGCAAGTGCTCGAGAAACAGGATCAATTCCGGGTGGCGGCACGGAAGCGGGCTGAATCCGCTTTGGGGTTGGATGCGATGGTTGAGTCGTACATCAAGGTTTTATTAGACGATTGACAATAGACCGCCGACGATAGTTTGATGGTCAATCGTCCATTGTCCGTGGTCGAAATGGAGAAAACGCATGGATAAAGAAGTACATGATTTTTTACTCAAACATTTGCAAGGCATTATGACGAATGATATTGCGTCGTATCATGAGACGACAGCAGAGGATTTGACACTGTACGAGTGGTGGGTCACGCCGCACCGGCTGGATGGGCTGCCTTTTCACGAATTCATGATGAACTCGAACGCTGAGCGCGGCGCAGTCTTTGGCGCGGAAGAAACTGGCAAGACCCGCTTTGACCTGTCCAATCTTTTGATACAGCGTTACGGCGATACTGCCATTGCCAGTTACACTTTGCTCATCAGCACCGCACTACAGACTGGTGTGCAGGTTGCGGCGCATAACGAAAGCCGTGTCATGGTGAAGTTAAATGGGACATGGAAGGTTGTGCATGTTCATAAATCACCTGCGTATGCTGCACCGCATGTGGGATAAACAATGAAGTTTTCTGGAAAATTGGGATTACAACAGCGCGTATTACCTTCGTACCGTGTGCCGTTCTTTGACCTGCTCGCAGGCAAATGCGAAGGCGGCATGAGTCTTTTTGCCGGGCAAGCCCGCCCCATAGAGATGATCGCAGGCGGCACGACCAACGTCGCCCGTCA
>JBAIYF010000621.1:0-4569 GCA_037916115.1 Anaerolineales bacterium | reverse complement strand
ACCTTCGCGCCGCGGCTGAATGCGCTTGGTCGTCTCAGTGACGCCAACCCCGCAGTAGATCTGCTCACCACCAACGACGCTGCGCGCGCCCGCGTGGTCGCCACGCAGATCGAAGGCTTGAACGCCCAGCGTCGTCTGCTCACCAAACAGGTCACCGATGCCGCCGAAGCGCAGCTCAAAGAAAACCCCGACCTGCTCAACCAACCTGCCATCGTGCTTTCACATCCCAACTGGCCCGGCGGCGTGGTCGGCATCGTCGCCAACCGCCTCGTGGACCGCTATCACAAACCCGCCATCCTCTTCAACGAATCGGAAGACGGCATTTTGCGCGGCTCGGCGCGTTCCATTGAAGGCTTGCACATCACCGAAGCCATCACCACCCAAAAAGATCTGCTGCTCGGCTTTGGCGGTCACCCGATGGCAGCGGGCATGTCGTTGAAAAAGGATGACCTCCCCGCCTTTCGTCGTGGACTCGGCAAAGCGATCGAGAAGCAACTGGGCGAAGTTGCCCGCGAAGAACCCACGCTTCAGATCGACGCCTGGCTTGCTCTCTCCGACCTGAGCCTCGACCTCGCCGACAGCTTGGAATTGCTCGCCCCCTTCGGCGCGGGCAACCCTGAGTTGACTCTCGCCACCCGCAATGTGACGCTCAAATCTGCTGTCACCTTGGGCAAGACCCGCGAACACATCCGCTTGAATGTGGAAGATGAAGATGGCACCATTGGCAGTTTTCTATGGTGGGGTGGCGCGGGAGAAGAACTGCCCCCCGCCGAAACCAAATTCGACGTCGCCTTCACCCTGCGCAGCACCACCTTCCGCGGGCAAAAACAGGTGACGCTGCAATTCAAGGAATTTCGAGTTGCCGAAGAACAAGCTAACGAAGTTCGAGAAGCAAAACTCGACATTCGAGACATGCGCCTCCAACCTGCAACCTTGAACCTGCAACCTTCAACTTTGATATGGGCAGAAGGACCCGACCGTGCCGCAGGCATGAATCGGCTCGAACTCACTCAAGCCGATGAACTGAGCATATACACCACACCGCCCTCCCCCGCAGAGCTCCGCAAAGCGCTGGAAATCGTCAAACCAAGAGTCGTATACGTCTTTGCCAAACCGCCCGCCGAACAAAAGGCGGATGAATTCCTGACCTATCTTGCAGGTTTGTGCAAATTCGTCCTCAACCAGCGCCACGGAAAGACAACCATCTCAGAACTCGCCGCCGCATCCGCTGCGCGCGAAAGCACCATTCAACTCGGGCTGGAGTGGCTGGCTGCGAGCGGTCAATTGACTGTAAACATTGAAGAGGGTGAAGTGACCTTGACACGAGACATGCAGGAAAAGAATCCCTACCTGCAAGCGGAATTGTTCATTGCCCTGCGCGGAGTACTGAACGAAACAGCCTCCTACAGGAAATATTTTTCAACAGTGGATAACTTGAAGAAAGTTCTAAAATAGAAATTGGTTTCTAAAAGTATTTGGATTCATCAAAAATGATCATTTCTCGTAATCGAGAAATTCATTCACCCCAAAACGATAAATATACCAATCCAGCAATTTTCGGGTTTTGTTCAAGAATTCCTGTTCCTTCAAGGACAAGAGGTCTGCTTTGCTTTCGAGCTTCTCCTTTTGCGCAATCATCCGTTCGCGAAAACTTTCCTCAACAGGACCCGGCAACATGGATTCGATCTCACGGATCAAACCCAATGTTTCTTCAATCATGGAAAGTGCTTCTGACAGTGAAATATCTTCATCAAGCAGCCTGCGCAGAACCTGACAGTTAAACTTCTGGCAACTGCGCGGATACGCATGTGAAGTGTAGATGGCACAAGTACCATTCCACATGCGACAAGGCTGCAAAAATCCGCGCTGACGGGGATCGTCACGAATGACTTTCAAGCCAAGTTCTTCAACATCATCAAGCTCGCTTGCGTTGAGGCGCACCCACGAGAAAAGATGCCCGGAACAGCACAGTCCGCAGGCTTTGCAAAGGAGGTTGGCGGGAGAATTGGTCATGTTTGGATGATAACAAAAGATTCAGAAAACAGAATCAATTGTCCCTTAAGAAAGAAGCGGACACGTTCCACGCATCCGCTTCTTTAAAAATATAAATCCGATCAATTCTAGGAAGCAGGCAGTGATCCGGCTAAAGAAAAGACGATGAGGCAAACAAAAATAGCCGCAAGAATAGATGGTGCGAGTATCACTCCAACAGCGGCGCCTGTTGTAAGATATTGCGACGCCTTCAGGGCACGCACATTCAAGACGAGGCTGTAGATCGATAATGGAAAGGTGATACATTGCCCGATATAGGGAATGATGGACGCGAGGGAAATCAGTACCGTCATGGGAGCAGCATAGGCTGCCATGGCATAAACGGTGCGTGTGTATGTGCCTCCGCCGCCAAATGCGCGCGCCAGTAAATGCTGAATCCCGCCAGTAATGGCGAGGTTGAATACCGCTCCGATGGGGGTAAGTAAAATGGCGGCAACCGTGATCACCACAACGAATGCAGTAGGGTTGGAAGCAATGGCACTGCCGCGTAACTCAGGCGTGGAAAGCAAGTCTTGAAATTCCGGATTCAGAGCAAGCACAACCGGAACCATAAGCGCAGTAATCGCGCTGGCAACGGCGATCCACCCAAAGGCGCGCCCAAGCCCCATTTCGGGATCATCCAACAAACCAGCAAAGGCTTTTTCATCCTGCACAGTCAGGGCGGTCATCCATACATCGAAAGCAGACAGAGAGCGTACCTGCTTTTGCTTTTTGGATTTGGACAACAACGAATCATCCTCGTACTTTGCCGGTTCCATTTCCCATGCGGCTTTTTCCTTCACCGGAGGCACGGCAGGCGTGGACGTGAAATCATCTGGCGAGAAAGCTTCGTAATCGTAGACAGCCTGATTTTTTTCGATGGTGTGCGGCTCAGCTCGAAATTCACTTGAAGATTGAAAAGGTTGTGGCTGCACTGGCGGCGGGGACTGCACCACTGGGGCAGGCGGCGTTGCTGGTTGCTGCTGTTGCAGAATTTGTAGTGCCTGCAATGCCTGCGGATTTCCGGGGTTCATCTTCAGACACGCCTGCAATGTTTGAATCCGCTGTTCGACCGTGGAGCAGGTCTCCACGTACCAGAACCACGCCTGAATATTGCGCGGATCAGACTTCAGGATTCCCTGTAACAGCCGCTGCGCCTCCGTCTTGCGTCCCTGACGGATCAATTGAATGGCTTGATTCAAGTCAAACATTAAACCTCCAAAAAGTAAAACACCCAAAACTACACATTAAATGTTTTGGGTGTTTGATCGTTCGCTCAGCTCAACGGTAATTCCAATTCCATCAACTTCTCTTTGGTGGGATAGCCCTTCTCGTCCCAGCCGCGTTTTTCATAAAACTCTGGAAGCATCTTATCGAGTTCAACCACCTTGCCCTTGGCAGGACCGTCAGGCAGAGGCTCGTTCAGCATGCGATGCGGAAGCGTATCGTACTCAGGTCCCGAACCGGCTTTGATCAGGAACATACGCTCAAGGGTATAGACCCGGTCGGCGGCTTTCATTACTTCTTCAGGGGTGTAGCCCGCGCCCGTGGTCAGGTTCATCATGGCGGCGAGGGTCTGGGGCCAGATGAGGCGGTTCTTGTCGAAAACGTAACGGATCGCCACGAACACACACAAACCGGAAGCGTCGATCAGCGCGAACGAGTCCTGGAAGTGTTTCACCAGTTCCGGCTTGCCTTCGGTGCTGAGCGGATTTTCCTTGATCGGCACGCCAAAGACTTCTTCGTAGGCAACGTCGCCTTCCATGTGTGAAGCGCCCTTGTTGGAGGTTGCGTACAGCAAGCCCATGCCCTGCGAGCCGCGCGGGTCGTAGCCGGGAAATTCCTGTTTGCGGGTGGTGACGGCGAGTTCAGGGTGACCATATTTTTCAGCGAGGCGATAACTGCCCTGCGCCAAATCCTGACCGAAGCCTTTGTTATACGCCATCAGCTTGATCATTTCGATCATCGCGTCGTGGTCACCGAATTTGAGCGGCATGCCGATCTGCTCTTCGGTGAGGTAGCCCTTCTCGTACATTTCCATCGCCACAGCGATCGTCATACCGGTGGTGATGGTATCCATGCCGAATTCGTTGCACAGATAGTTCGCCTTCACGAGCGCGGCGAGATTACTCACGCCACAACCCGTGCCCAACGACGAGATCGTTTCATACTCAGGACCTTCACCCTTTCCTTTATACGGACCATCCGGCACTTCGGTGAGACGCCCGCACGAAAGCGGACAGCGATAACAAGGTGTGTGGCGGATGAGATAATTATCTTTGAGCGCGTCGCCGTCAATATTATTGACATGCTCAAACGTGCCTTGCAAGAAATTGCGGGTCGGCAAAATGCCAAGCGTATTGGTCACCTGCGGCACATACGACGTGCCGTAGATGCGCATGTTCGAACCTTTCTTCACGTCCGCGCCCACGTTCTTGGATGTTTCCACACTGATGGCGCGCATTCCCTCGGGGTCATGCAGAGGCGGGTTCTTATTCCCCATTGCCACCACGGCTTTGAGATTTTTACTTCCCATCA
>JBAIYF010000620.1:0-5379 GCA_037916115.1 Anaerolineales bacterium | reverse complement strand
CAATAAGGAAGTTGGGTTGATCTAATTTACTTGCAGGTATAAGTAACGAGAAACAAGAAGAAAGTGGAAAGTGATGAGTAGTTGTCACTTTCCACTTTCTATTTTTCAGCCAATAACAATGCCGCAGACAAATTACTTTACCAATCCCATCCACAACAACACCATCCCCGCCATCTGAATCACGTGAAAGACCCCGTTGTTATCAAAATACCAGAAGATGCCCTTGCCGGCTTTGCCCGTCGCTTGCACCACCGCGGCAATGATGGTCACCAACACTCCAAGCAGCATCCACCCCGCCCCAACCAACGCAGACGCAAAAAAGAGATAGACATATACGCCCAGTGCAAATAACATCGCGACTGCTTCATAGGCGATGAAGGTCATGAACGTGCCCGGCTTCCACAGAGTGAAAAAGAAGAAGCCCACACCAACCGCCAGCATGATCGGCAGCGCCGTACGGGCGGCTCTCTCGCCGCTCAGGTCGAACAACGCCCCCACTACGAATAAGCCCAGCGCCAGACCGAGTGAAAGATTTATCGGCATCCACAAGCGGTTATTCGTTTTGGGTGTCATGTAATATCCATGCGCAACTGCACCAAGGAGGGATGAGACTGTCAGCAAGCTGAAAGCCCACGCCCAAATTGCAAACTTGAAGCCTACAACCTGTGCGAGTTGAACAGCGATATAGCCAGCCAGTGCGCCCATCAGGACGTCTGTCCATGCCGTGATGCGTTCGTAAGGGGAAGTGATGTTGAACATGCCAGACATTATACCCAGCCGGTCACAAGTTACTTTTTAGAAGGGATAAGCTCAACTTGTGACTGTGGGTATTATATAATTACGCCATGCTCAAACCCACAGACTTGGTTCTCGTCTGCCTACTGCCCACTCCGAGAGATATGGAGATCGCCCGTCTGCTTGGCTGGTATCGCATTCCGCTGCGAAGCGCACCCAAAGTTGTCAGCGTGGATTATCTCGCGTTCTACCAACCAAGCTCCTTCGGAGAAAGAAGCGGACAGGTCGAATATATTGCCCAAGTTCGGGGGCACGAGTTAACTACGAGGGGCGAACTACTCAAAGACGAGTCGAATCATCCCAGAGCCAAAGAGGAGTATTTCAAGATCCAATTGGGCGGGCTGGAAAAGTTGAAGGAACCGATCAAGACCGATAAATGGAAGCGGCTGACCTTCCTTTATTCCACGGGCGAGTACTTGCTCAATGCAAAGACGTTGAACGACCTGGTGGTGGAGGGCGAAGAGCGCCAACTGCTCTGGAAAAGCCTGCGTGAGCGTGCTGAGAACGAACAGCTTTACAAGACCGACCTTCCCGAAGCCGATATCCCACCCGATGTGCTGATGGCACTTTTGGGCATCAAAGACCTAACCGGCGATTATCGAACCGGCGCTTAAAACCACCCAAAACTCCCAAAAAACGCTCAAAAACAGTGCGGCATCCTTGCAGGGGTATTGTAGAAGTGATACACTTCATTCGATGCCAGCAGACTTAATGCTCGTCACCCCATCTTCCAGCCTTGGTGAGTCCATCCGTCGTGCCCTCGAAGAGACTAAATTCTACCGGGTGCATGTGGTAAACAACAAGGCATCTGCCATTGTCAAAGCCAACGAGATCGGCGCACCTATTGCCCTCTTGGATATTGCCCTTGGCAATGAATGGGTTGAAGAGATCGGAGTTGCTCTTCGCACTGTTCGCAAGAGCATTAATCTCGCAATCCTTTGCGAGGAAGCCGGTTCTCCTCCTACATTCGATGCACTGCGCCCGTGGATACTGGTCCGTAAACCGTTCAGGATGTCCGATTTTATGAATGCCTTAAGCCAACCCCAACCCGCGCCCAGTGCTGTATCTTCGAACACCGCACAATTCATGCCGTGGCTGAGCGACCCGAACAAAGCCGCCCAACACCTCACACGGCTTACGCTTGAATCCTCTGCACAGGCGGCACTTATTACAAAAAGGAATGACCTCTGGGCATATGCCGGAGGACTTTCACAGAACGCCGCCAAAGAAGTGGCACAGACCGTCACCCGTAATTGGGATGGGCAAAAAGGTTCCGACCTGTTGCGCTTCATCCGCCTCGAAAGCACCAAAGCGGAGCACATGCTTTATGCCACCCGCCTCACTTCAGACGCCGTGCTTGCTCTTGTTTTCGACGCCGAAACTCCCTTCAGCACCATCCGCTCACAGGCAAATCAACTGTTGAACGATTTCGGCACCGAAACCGCCGAGAAAAAACAGGTGGTAGTGGAGGAACCCGAGGAAAGTGATGCAGACGTTCCATCCATCTCAAACATTCTTTCCGACATCCCCGCTCCCAACCCTGAGCCGCTGACCACACGTGAATTCAACCTTCCTCGCAAAAAGAAGGAAGCCTTCGACCCAAACCAGACGCGCGTCTCGGACCCGCTCTCCAATGCCTCTGTCTTCAGCCGGGAGCCCTCCCCCTCTCTGCGCAGGGATCAGCCCCAACCGATGGCACAGACCCAAAAATCGGAAGCGCATCACGACGTGCAATCCGTCTTTGACGAAGTGGATGTCACTGCACCCTCCAAGCCAAAGACCAGACCTGAAACACCCATCGTCAGACCGCGCCCCGGTGAACTGGATGAAACCCGCGAAAGCCCCACAACCGAAGCGGCAAAAAAACTCGTCACAGAACCAGTTTCGGCGGGTCTGTACCACCTGACTTATGCCTGCCTGCTCGTACCGCGTTTCACATCCCATTACCTTACTGGTGACCTTTCAGACCACCTGAGTGAGTGGCTGCCGAACATTTGTGTGGCATTTGGCTGGCGGTTGGAATATCTCGCTGTGCGTCCTGAATATTTGCAGTGGGTTGTGAACGTCCAGCCAAATACATCGCCTGGGCATCTCATGCGTATCATGCGCCAGCAAACCTCCGAAAAGATCTTTGCCGATTTTGCAAGGTTGAAGCGGGAAAATCCCTCCGGTGATTTTTGGGCGCCAGGTTACCTCATCATGGGTGGCACCCAGCCTCACCCGCCACAACTGGTGCGCGACTACATCCGCCAGATCCGTCAGCGGCAGGGCTTGGAAGATACCCCCGGAAAATAGAAACAAAAGTTCTATATTAGAAAACGCAGAGTATAATTTGCTCTGCGTTTTGTTTTTGTGGTACTTGCAGACTCTTCCCGCCTTACATACTCAAAATAACTGGACTTGAATAATGCCCCCCACTCTTTACCTGATCGACGGACACGCCCTTGCCTACCGCATGTATTTTGCCCTCACAGCCGGGGGCGGCAGTCAACGCTGGCAAACCTCCACAGGTGAGCCGACCGCCGGTGTCTACGGTTTTGCACGCGAACTCATCCGCGTCCTGGAACAGGAGAAGCCTGAATATCTCGCAGTTGCATTCGACGTGGGCAAAACCTTCCGCGATACCATTTTCCCCGAATATAAAGCCACCCGCGAAAAAATGCCCGATGATCTGCGCCCGCAGTTGGACCGCATTCGTGAGATGGTAGATGCCTTCAACATTCCACGCCTCGAAATGGAAGGCTATGAAGCCGATGACGTATTGGGCAGCGTGGCGCGCATCGCCGCCGACCAGGGATTGGGTGTAAAAATCATCACCGGTGATCGCGACCTGCTGCAACTGGTCAACGAACGCACGACTGTCTATCTCGCAGGCGACAACCAGACCTACATCACCGATGAAGATGTGATCAAAAAGCTCGGCGTCCGCCCAAATCAGGTGGTGGATTACAAAGCCATCGTCGGCGATACATCCGACAACATTCCCGGCGTGAAAGGCGTGGGCGAAAAGACCGCCGTCTCCCTGCTCGAAAAATTCGGCACGCTCGATGCCATTTATGCCAATCTCGACCAGGTGGAAAAACGCTGGCAG
The DNA here is from genome assembly GCA_037916115.1 of Anaerolineales bacterium. Classification (GTDB taxonomy): domain Bacteria; phylum Chloroflexota; class Anaerolineae; order Anaerolineales; family Villigracilaceae; genus Villigracilis. The sequence goes on along the minus strand of JBAIYF010000620.1, from coordinate 1,493 downwards.
GGAAAGTTCGAAAGCAGCAAAGAAACTGCATATATGAGCCGCGACCTGGCGCGCATCGAAACCAACCTGAAAATCAAATTTGATTTTGAACATGCCAAAGTGGCACCGTTCGACGGGACAAAACTGGAAGCGTTCTTCAAAGAAATGGAATTCAGAACCCTGCTGAGCAAGGTCCCTGCCATCAGCGGCGGTGTGATAACTGCCACCGATACTGCCCCTGTTGTAAAAACAGGCAAGACAAGAGCCGGGCAAATGACCATGTTCGCAGAAGAAGCACAGCCCGTCATTGTGCAGGTCAACCCTGCCAACATCGAAGTTGTGATCGTGGATACGGATGAAAAGCTAAAAGACCTTACACACGAACTGGAAAAAGCAAAGATCATTTCGTTCGACACGGAAACCACCGGCACGAACGAGATGCAGGCAGATTTGGTAGGCATATCACTCTCTGTGAAAGAGGGAACCGGATATTACATCCCGGTTGGACACATAAGCGGAAACAACCTGCCGTTGAAAACGGTCATTGCCGCACTCACGCCCGCCATGACAAATTCAAAGATCGGTAAACTGGCGCACAATGCCAAATACGATTACATTGTGCTCGCCCGCCACGGGCTAAGCGTCTCTCCGCTCACCTTCGACACCATGCTGGCAGAATTTATCGTAGACCCGTCCTCCCGCCACCTCGGCTTGAAGAACCTTTCCGAGCATCGGCTGGGCGAAACCATGACCCACATTGAAGAACTGATCGGCAAGGGCAAAAAACAGGTCAGCATGGCGGAAGTTAATATTGATGCGGTTGCCAACTACGCTGCTGCCGATGCCGAAACGACTCTAAGGCTGATGTCGATTGAAGAGAAGGAATTGGAGAAGGTCAACGGGCGCAGAATCCTTGATGAAATTGATATGCCGCTGACAGAGGTTCTCGCCGAAATGGAAATGACCGGCGCGAAGATCGACACGCAATTCCTCGCGAAAATGTCCGATGAACTGACAACACGCCTGGCGGAACTCGAAAAGGAAATTTACGGACACGCAGGAAAGACATTCAACATCAACTCGCCCCAGCAGCTATCCGATGTACTCTTCAACCATCTGCGCCTCGAACCACCCGACAAGGGGCGCAAAACGACCACGGGCTTTTACTCCACCTCAGCAGACGTGCTCGACGCCATGCGCGGTCAACACCCCATAATGGACTTCATCCTCGAACACCGCGAACTCTCCAAGCTCAAATCCACTTATGTAGATGCCCTGCCCGCCGCCATCAACCCGCAGACGGGACGTGTGCATACTTCCTACAGCCAGATCGGTGCTGTGACGGGTCGGCTTTCCTCGAACAACCCGAATTTACAAAATATCCCCATCCGCACCGAAACAGGACGTAAGGTGCGCAATGGTTTTATCGCGGATAAAGGCAACGTTCTATTATCAGTAGACTATTCACAGATCGAGCTTCGCATCGTGGCGCACATGGCGCAGGATGAAGCCAT
>JBAIYF010000619.1:0-15537 GCA_037916115.1 Anaerolineales bacterium | reverse complement strand
GTTGTTGATGCCAGGCGGATACGCCGCTTTTAGACCGTTCTCCCACGGGGTGTCGGAAACGTACATGAAGCCGATTCCGCCGCCGGGGTAGGTGGGAATGTTGGCGTAATAGTAGGCGGGATTCTTCGTCAACGCTTTGGCGGACTGGTAGATCTGCTTGATCAGCGCGGTGTCGAAGAAGGGCTGCTCACACTGGGTGGCGGCCGCGCCGCCGGGAGTCAGTGCGCGCACCATCAGTTTGTAGAACTCATCCGAGAAGAGACGCTCTGCCATGCCGATGGGATCGGTGGTATCGGAGATGATGACGTCGAAGGTGCCGGGGTTTTCTTCTAGGTAGCCAAAGGCATCCCGAATGAGCAGCTTGGAGCGTGGATCAGACCACGGGTCCCCGAAAGAGGCGGCGAAGTACTGGCGGGAGAGATCCACCACACGCTGGTCCAGTTCGCAGATGGAGACTTCTTCCACTGAAGGGTATCGCAACACTTCGCGCAGGGAGCCGCCATCTCCCCCGCCGACGATGAGCACACGCTTTGGTTTCTTCACCGCCAGCATGGGCACGTGGACGATCATCTCGTGATAGCCCATGTTGTCGCGCTCGGTGAGTTGGATGATGCCATCGAGGATCATGGCGTTGCCGAAAAATTCGGTTTCGACAAATTGCAAGTGCTGGTATTTCGTCTGTTCATCGGCAAGCACGCGTTTGACGCGAATGCCTTTGCGGTAATAAGGGTGAAGTTCTTCTGTGAACCAAATGCTCATTCGGGAGTTTTCCTATTCGTGGTTTATGTGATCTGTTCGTATTCGCCTTCAAAAATTTGCCGGTTGCGTGCGGCAAGTACTTTTTGAAAATTGTCTTCAGCCCATTTGCATAATTCGCTCAAAATGGGAATCAAGGTTTGCCCAAGAGGGGTAAGGTTGTATTCGACAGTGGGAGGGTTGGTGGGAAACAGAGTGCGCTGGACCAGCCCATCCTGTTCGAGGTTTTTGAGGGTTTGTGCCAGCATTTTGTGGGTGATATCGGGAATGATGCGCTTTAACTGCCCGTAACGCAAGGGACCATCGCAAAGGGCATGCAGTATCAACGACTTCCATTTGTCGCTGAGCAGTTCCAGCGTTTGCCGGGTGAGGCAATCTTGATCGAGGATGTGAGTGACTTGCGGCATAAAATCTCCTTCTTGCTACTTACCTGTAAGTGAGTATCGTACGTAAAAGTGCGTTCTTGATGCAAGCGCGAATATACCACTAAAATCCGGTTCTACATTTTATATTAGAGGTGAACAATGAAAGCCATGGTAATTACAAAGACGGGCGGGCTTGAGGTTTTTCAAAAAGTAGACCTGCCCACCCCGCAGCCGGGGTACGATGAAGTTCTGGTGAGGGTGCATGCCACCAGCATCAATCCGTATGACATTGACCGCCGCGTTGCAGAGGGGCTTTTGGCGGAGGATGAATTCCCGTTCATTCTCGGCGCGGATGTTTCTGGAGTGGTCGTGGAAACAGGCTCGAAGGCAAAAAATTTCAAGCCGGGAGATGAGGTCTTCTTCCTTTCACATAACTCGGCAGGCAGTAATGCCGAGTATGTTGCGGTGCGTGAGTCGGAAGTGAGCTATAAACCTGCGAACCTGTCTCATGAAGAGGCTGCCAGTTTTCCGATCGGTGCGCTCACCGCGTGGAGCGGGCTGCGGTTCCTGGATGTTTTTGCGGGCGATACCCTGCTGGTCTATGGTGCGGGGTCGGTTGGAATCAACGCCATCCAGATCGCGAAGGCAATGGGGTTGAGGGTGATCGCAACCGCCAGCCCGCAAACCGCTGCCATTGCAAAAGAACTTGGCGCTGACCGAGTCATCAACCATCAGGAAGAAGACCTTGTGCAGGTGGTGAAAGAGTTTACGAACGGACAAGGTGTGGACGGTATCTTTGACTCAGTGGGCAGTTCCAAACTGATCAAGGCGGGGTATGGGTTGATCAAACCGCACGTCAACAAAATGGTAACCACGCTGCCCATGCGGGCGGTGGAGATTCCCAGGCTGAATTTCAAACTGCTGGTCCTGTTCGACAAGAACCGTGAAGCCGGCGGGCGCATCCTTGACCGCCTGAAAAACCTGATCGAATGGGGGAAGGTAAAACCTGTCGTGGACCGCGTAATGGATTTTGATGAGATCCCTGAAGCACATGAACTTTATGAAAAACGTGGATTAAAAGGCAAGATCATCATCAAGGTCAACCCGGCAGAATAAATTGCTTTCACCATCATGACTCACCCCAAACTTAAGGTTTTGCGGGTGAGTTTGTTCTTAAGAACATATCGGACGCTGACAGACGCAGAAAACGCTGATTTTTTCGCTTTTATCAGCGTCAATCAGCGTTTATCTGCGTCCTAAAGTAATTGGGGTAATTGTTTACTTCGGCAATTCCTGTGTGCTGAACACGGGTGGGTGTTCGATGGTGTAAACCGTTGTCTCTTTGGCGATCGCATCGCGGATGTGCTTGGGCGATTGCATCAAACCGAGCAGGGTGATACCGTCGAACATTTTGAAATTACCGTTGGTCTTGTCTGCGAGAATGGCATCGACCATCTCGGGCGCGGGGCGCAGGTCGATGGGCGAGTCACTGGCGAGGATGAAGCCCCACGGATGTCCGAGCATGGGCACATGGATGTGATACGAATGGACGTACTTGAAGACCGCCTTGAGCGTGGAAACGAGGCGGATGTGCATTTCCATAGAAGGCGGCGAAACGGGACCCGCCTGCAGGAGGAAATATCCGCCGGGACGAAGAGCCTTCTGTGCCTTGGCAAAATATTCCTTGGTGAAGAGCATGAACGACGGACCGTGTTCGATCGGATCGGTCAGGTCGGAGATGATGACATCCCATTCAGAGGGAGAGCCGTCAAGGTATGCAACTGCATCTTGAATGACCAACTCAACGCGCGGGTCATCAAAAGCGCCCTGGTGCATTTCGGGGAAATGTTCTTTGCAGGCTTCGACCACTTCACCGTCGAGGTCTACCATCACAACGCGTTCCATGTTCTTCCACTTGAGAAGTTCGCGGATGGTGGCGCCTTCGCCACCGCCAAGCACAAGGCCGCGCTTGGGGTCGCCATGATTGACACAGGCAGGCTGGACGAGCGCCTCGTGGTAGAGGAAGTCGTCGCCAGTGGATGATTGCCAGATGCCGTCGAGGATGAGTCCCTTGCCGTAGGTACCGCAATCCACGATCCACATTTCTTGGAATTGGGTGTGCTTGTGCAGGATGACCTTGTGAACGGCATGGTTCAAGACATCGTCGGGGGTCAGGTAGTCCGAGATCCAGTAGAGCGGGGGTTTTACTTCAGCCATAATACTTCCTACATTGCGATCGGCATCTTGGTTTCAACAGATGCTTCACGGTCAAGTTTGCGTACGGCAAAATCATCGGCGCCAAATGCCTGTTTGATGCGCATCAACACAGGCATGAAATCCTGTCCGATCGCGCAGGTGAACAGGTCGATGGCGCAGTAGTTGTGTTCGGGCCACGCATGCAGGCTCGCATGTGACTCCGCAAGGAGAATAAAAGCCGTAAAGCCATGCGGACTGAATTTGTAAAATCCTTCGTCCACAACAGTCAAGCCGCTATCGCGCACAGCCTGAGCAAACAGCGAGTAAGCCTTCTCACTGTCCATGAGAATTTCACGATTGCAGTCGGAGAGATCGAAAATGTAGTGTTCTCCAAGTTTCAAATTAGCGTTCATTCACACCTCCGGGTGTTAAAAAGTAAAGAACCCACCCAAGAACCTTTCCCAGGCGATCCGCAGGATGTATCCCTGCGTAACGACTGAAACCGTCCTTAAGTAGACTCTGTGTGCGCATTTATACTATGGAGTTGCGTAGTGTCAATCTTTTAAGCCAGTGAATATTTTTTACAAAAACCACCCTTCAAAATCAAAATCATCATTATAGAGTGTCATGCAACAACAATGATGATTGTGAAAATTCATTTCGTAACGATTCTAAAAACGTCAAATCACTATCGTACCAACAAAGCCTCGTCCGTTCAAAAATACAAGCTGATATTAACCCATCAAATTCGTCATTTCCGTCCGTTTCAAACTATGTACAATGAATATATGACCATTCACCTGCTGAACTGTTTCACCTGTAACGCTCGGTTTCCCTCGACAATGAAAACCGGCACATTATGTCTGATCGTCGAAACGAACAAAGGACCAGTGTTGGTCGATACGGGGCTGGGCACCAGGGATTATTCGCACCCCACCTGGTTCACCAATTTTTTCCGCATCATCACCGTAATGCCGTTCGACCCGCAGGAGGCGGCTGTTCATCAAGTAAGCCGGTTTGGCTACAAGCCAGAGGATATCCGTCATATCATTCTCACCCACATGCACTTTGACCATTGCGGTGGACTGCCGGATTTTCCCCACGCCCACATCCACGTCCACAAGCGTGAATACGATGCCTTCACAAGCAAAACCCGCCACTGGAGCAAGGCAGCATATATTCCACGCAACCTTGCCCACCAGCCGCAAGCCTCCCTCTATGAAACCATCGACTCAAAGTGGTACGACTTTGACGCCATCCGCCTGCCATTTGAACCGGAAATGTATCTGATTCCCCTCTTTGGACATTCCCCCGGCATGTGCGGATTGGCAGTAAAGACCAGTAGCGGGTGGCATTTCCATGCTGCTGATGCCGGTGTAGATATAAAGAACAATGTCGCTCCTGATTGGCTGATCCGCCTCATGCTTGGACCTCACTGGCCGCGCCTGCGCACCTTTGCCTTATCCCACCCGGAAGTAACCCTGACCGCCAGCCACATGTACATAAAATTCTTCGACTCTAATTAAACAAACCAAAACCATTTCCTTCTGTGGTAAAAAAGGCGAATGGAAAATACCAATCTCAACGACGAAACACGAGATGCATGGAACGCCAACGCTGAAATCTGGGACGCAAAGATGGGCGACCAGGGAAATGACTTCTTCAACCTATTATGTTGGCCTGCCCTTGCATCATTCCTAGACCCAAAGCCGGGAGCCCACATCCTTGACATTGCCTGTGGAAACGGATTAACCACCCGCCGCCTCGCCGAAATGGGACACTACATCACCGCCTTCGACTTTTCCCCCAACTTGATCGAATACGCCAAACAACGCCTCACCCATTACCAATCACAAATCTCTCTGCACGTCATTGACGCCGCCGACAAAACCCAACTTCTCTCCCTCGGCGAAGCAAAATTCGACTCCGCACTCTCCAACATGGCACTCTTCGACATGGCCAATATTGAGCCGCTCTTTCAAACCCTGCCCAAACTTCTCAAACCCGGCGGAAGTTTCGTCTTCTCCATCACCCATCCCTGTTTCAACAATGCCTCCTCTGCGCACATCGTTGAAGAGATCGACGACGACGGCGAGATCAAAACCCAATACTCGGTTAAGATATCGCGTTACATGACACCTTACCAGCAACGTGGGCTTGCCCTGCGTAATCAGCCCAAACCTCAGGTTTACTTCGAGCGCCCGCTTCAGTTTTACCTGAACCTAGCCTTCCAAAACGGCTTCGTCCTCGACGGCTTTGAAGAACGCGCCTTCCCACCCGAAACACCACAGACCACTCCGCTCGGCTGGGGCGGCAAATTCAGCGAAATCCCTGCTGCCGTTGTGGCAAGGATAAGATTGAAGAACTGACCACAGACGACGGACCATAGACCATAAACGATGAACGCCCGTCTTTCTTCCATCGTCTATCGTCCAAATCCCATGAACTACATCTACCTCCTCATCGAATTCCTCGACGAACTGGTCTTCGGCGTCAGTGAAACCGCCTGGCCCCTCATCCGCGACGACCTCAACCTCACCTACACTCAGATCGGTCTGTTGCTGAGCGTGCCCGGCATCATCGCCGCCTTCATCGAACCCTTCATCGGCATTCTGGGCGACGTCTGGCGTCGGCGCCTTCTTATCCTCGCAGGCGGAATTCTCTTCACCATCTCGCTCTTTATGATCAGCCAAAGCAATTCATTCGGCTTTCTGCTTTTGTCCATCATCCTGCTGCATCCCTCCTCCGGCGCATACGTCAGCCTTTCGCAAGCGAACCTGATGGACTCCGACGAGTCGCGCCACGAACAAAACATGGCACGCTGGACCTTCGCCGGTTCGCTCGGTGTGGCGCTGGGACCCTTCCTGCTTGGTTTGTTCGTCTACTTCGGCTTGGGCTGGCGCGGAACCTACGCCCTGCTCACGTCTCTCTTCGCCATCAGCCTGGTCATTGCCATTCGCCTTCTCCCCGCCGACAAAAAGAACACTCCCATCCCCTCCTTCAACGAAGTCTTCAACGGCTTCAAAGCCGCCTTCCAAGCCCTCAAACGCCGAGAAGTCTGGCGCTGGCTGCTCCTGCTCGAATTCGCCGACCTGATGCTCGACGTCCTGTTCAGTTTCCTCGCGCTTTACTTCGTCGATGTTGCGCAAGTCAACGAAACACAGGCGGGCATCGCCGTCACTGCCTGGCTCGTCATGGGTCTCATCACCGACTTCCTTTTCATCCCCTACATTGACAAACAAACAGACAGCATCCAATTCTTGCGCCGCACGGCATTCCTCAATGCCATCGCATTCATTGCCTTCATGCTCGCGCCCGGCTTCATTCCCAAGATCATTCTCGTCATCCTCGTCAACCTCTTCAACACTGGCTGGTATCCCATCCTGCAAGGACGGTTATACTCAAGCCTGCCCGGTCAAAGCGCCAGCCTAATGGCGATCGGAGCCGTCACCACCCCGCTGGCAAAATCACTCCCGCTCGTCATCGGCATCCTTGCCGACCAATTCGGTCTCGGCGCCGCCATGTGGGTTCTTCTACTTGGACCCATCGCCCTAATGATCGGACTTCCGAAAAACAACCCAGCCAACCTTTGACCTTCAACCTAACACCTGGAACCTAACTTGGAAACCTCCATATACCTCCACATCCCCTTCTGCAAACACCGCTGCGCCTACTGCGACTTCAACACATACGCCGGGCAGGAGGCAATGATCCCCGCGTATGTTGAAGCGCTCATCAAAGAGATCCAATTCATTGGGAATCAACAACCGGATATCACCATCCCAACGATATTTTTCGGCGGAGGAACCCCCTCGCTTCTTTCTGGACCTCAATTTGAGTCCATCATGTCAGCCTTGTCCTCCGCCTTTGCTTTATCCGCTAACGCGGAGGTGACCATCGAAGCCAACCCCGGCACCATCTCGCCCGAAAAGCTCGAAGCGATCCGCAACGCGGGCATCAACCGCATCAGCTTCGGCGTGCAATCCTCTGTCACTGAAGAATTGCGCATGCTCGAGCGCGAGCACGATTTCTTCACCGTCATCGAAGCCGTGTCCACCGCCCGAAGAGCCGGGTTCAACAATCTCAACCTCGACCTGATCTACGCCCTGCCTGAGCAAACGCTCGCATCGTGGCAAAGCACCGTTAAACGCGTGCTCGAACTGGAACCCGAACACATCTCTGCCTACGCCCTCACCCTCGAACACGGCACACCATTTGGCAGATGGTCACAGCGCGGGTTGCTCCCCATCCCCGACCCCGACCTCGCCGCCGACATGTACGAGTGGACCATGGACTATCTAGCCAAAAGCGGATACGTGCAGTATGAAATTTCGAATTGGGCGAAAACGATAGAGCAACTGTCAGCGATCAGTGCGCAGCCGTCCTTCGCCTGCAAGCACAACCTTCAGTACTGGCGCTCACTCCCCTACCTCGGTCTTGGTGCAGGGGCACATGGATACGCGGGCGGCTATCGTTACTCAAATGTTTTGCGCATCAAAACATACATTGACCGTCTAACCAATCCCCAATCACCAATTACCAATTACCCACTCACCCTAGCTACCGTCAACCACCACAAACAAACCCCGCACGACGACATCTCCGATTACATGATCAACAACTTACGGCTGGTACAAGCCGGTGTTGCTGACTCAGATTTCAGGTCCAGGTTTGGAAGCGGGCTTTTGGATGTCTTCCCAAAAGAAATCGAAGAATTGCTCCGTGCGGATCTCATCGAAAAAAAGACCTCCGATGGCTCGGAGGTCTTCAGGCTTACACGTCGCGGAAGGTTATTGGGAAACCAGGTCTTCCTGCGGTTTGTTGATTAATTACTTCTTTCCTTTCTTTACTACTTTCTTCACAGCCTTCTTGACGGTCTTCTTCACAGCCGGTTTCTTCTTGGCAGATGCCTTTTTTGCGGGCATGTACTTCAAGGCGGCATGGGCAGCAGCAAGACGCGCCACAGGTACACGGAACGGTGAGCAGGACACATAGTTGTTACCGATGATATGGCACCACTCAATGGAGTCAGGGTCACCACCGTGTTCACCACAGATACCGACTTCAAGTTCGGGACGGGTGGCACGACCTTCAAAGATGGCATTCTTCATCAGTTTGCCCACGCCATTGCGGTCGAGGGTTTGGAAGGGGTTCTTGGGCAGGATGCCTTCCTGCACATAGGTGACGAGGAAGTTGCGTTCGGCATCGTCACGCGAATACCCAAAGGTCATTTGTGTGAGGTCGTTGGTGCCGAAAGAGAAGAACTGCGCCTGATGAGCAATGTTACCGGCGGTAACGGCAGCGCGCGGAATTTCGATCATGGTTCCGAACTTGTACGAGAACTTGATCTTCTTTTCCTGCATTACGGCTTTGCCGATGCGTTCGAGACGCGGCTGGATCCAGTCCAATTCCTTCACTGTACCGGTCAGAGGGATCATGATCTCCGGTTTGACCTTGACACCGCGCAGGGTGCAGTCGGCGGCGGCTTCGAAGATGGCACGGACCTGCATTTCTACGATTTCAGGCATCGAAATGCTTAAGCGTACACCGCGCAACCCCATCATCGGGTTGGATTCGTGCATACTCTTGACGGCAGTAAGCAGTTTTTCCTTGGCATCTAAACCATTATGCTGCCCTTTCACACGCATGGTGATGACTTCTTCCATGAGTTTTTCTTCATCGGGCATGAACTCATGCAAAGGCGGGTCAATCAGGCGGATAATGACGGGGTGCCCATCCATGGCTTCAAAGAGACCGTCAAAGTCTTTACGTTGGTACGGCAGCAGCAGGTTGAGTGCTTCAGTACGCGCCTCGCTGGATTCAGCAAGGATCATGCGCTGCACAATGGGAAGACGTTCCGGTTCAAAGAACATATGCTCGGTGCGGCACAACCCGATACCCACAGCTCCGTAAGAGCGGGCACGGCGGGCGTCTTTAGGGTAATCGGCATTTGCCCAAACCTGCAAGCCACGAGTCGGGTAGCCGGGTTCCACTTCTTCACGAATACCTTTGCGGGCGCAGATCTCATCCGCCCATTTGAGCAAGGTCATTAATTCCTTTTGTTCTTCAAGCGAAGGTTCAGAGGTGGGAATCTTACCGGCAAAGACTCTGCCGGTTGTGCCATCAACGGAGACCCAATCACCTTCATTGAGGGTGATATTCCCAACGGTCATGGTGCGTCTTTCGAGGTCGATCTTGATGGCGGAAGCACCCACAACACATGGAATACCAAACTGACGGGCAACAACTGCGGCATGTGAAGTTGCGCCGCCTTCACTGGTCAATACACCCTTCGAGGCGATCATACCGTGAACATCATCCGGCTTGGTGAATGGACGAACCATGATGGTGTCCTGCTTGTCTTCTTTTGCCTTCTTTTCAGCCATATCTGCATCGAAATAGATCTGACCAACTGCCGCACCAGGAGAAGCGTTCACACCTTTGGCAATGAATTTTCCGTCTTTTTCAGCGTCAGCCATGGCAGACTCGTCAAACTGCGGATGAAGAAGAGCATCCACCTGGTCTGGCGTGACGCGCTGCACTGCCTTGTCGCGGGTGATCAAACCTTCGTTCGCCATATCCACCGCGATTTTCACAGCCGCTTTGGCTGTACGTTTGCCAACGCGGGTTTGAAGCATCCACAATTTGCCTTTCTCAACCGTGAATTCAACATCCTGCATATCGGTATAGTGCTTCTCAAGGCGCGCGGTAATTTCCATGAACTGCTTGTAAACACCGGGCATGTACTTGACGAGATTCTCAACCGGGTCCGCATTGCGGATGCCAGCCACCACATCCTCTCCCTGGGCATTCAGCAGGTATTCGCCCATCATCTTCTTTTCGCCGGTCGAGGGATTGCGGGTGAATGCCACACCAGTGGCAGAGTCATCGCCCATATTACCGAAGACCATCGTACAGATATTTACAGCGGTTCCAAGTGTGTCAGGAATGCCTTCTTTGCGGCGGTATGCAACTGCGCGTTTGCCGTTCCATGACTTGAACACAGCCTCGGTCGCCAACTGCAATTGTTTGAATGGATCCTGGGGAAATTCCTGCCCACATGCTTTCTTATATGCTTCCTTATATAACCCCACAACTTCCTTCCAATCTTCCGCCCTCATTTCAATATCCAGCTTGTACCCCTTCTTGTGTTTGTATTCTTCTAATGGATGTTCAAAAGCTTCATCGGCAATATCCATCACAACGGTTCCGAACATTTCGACCACACGACGGTACGAATCCCACACAAATCGGTCATTCCCTGTCGCTTTGATCATCCCTTCTGCAACAATATCCGTCAGCCCGATGTTTAGGATGGTATTCATCATGCCGGGCATGGAAAACTTTGCGCCTGATCTACACGACACCAGCAGAGGATTTTTCGGGTCACCGAACTTCTTACCGGTTTTCTTTTCGATCGCTTTCAGGGCTTGGAGTTCCTGCTCCCACAACCCTTTCGGGAACTTTCCCGCCGCCTGATACGCATTACATGCCTCTGTTGTGACGGTAAAGAAGGGCGGAACAGGCACATTCGCGCGGGTCATATCCATCAACCCAGCACCCTTTCCGCCGACGATGGCTTTCACGCCATCCCACGAGCCTTTGGCTAATTTCTCAACCTGCTTTACTTCGTTGTAGAGATAAACCCACTTGTTCATTACAGCCTCCTGATAGAGATATTAATTTCTCTAAATATTTTGATTGTGAAATATTGTACCAAAAACAGTCCAAATTCCATACCTGACAAATATCACTGGACTGGTAGATTTCAATCAGGATTTTTTGGAAAAAATGTGAATTAAACCTGTAAACTTATTGCAAAGTAAATTAAAGGTCAAATGGATGATAATGTGAACACAAAGCTATGACACACTCAGCAAAAATCCTCGTCATCGATGATGACATTGCCATCACTGAATTGATGAGCATGCTACTAAAAACCTTTGGGTTCGATGTGATCACAACCAACATCGGTTCAGAAGGAATTCGCCTCGCACGTGAAACTTCCCCGAACATCATCCTGCTGGATCTGATGATGCCCGACATGGATGGTTGGCAGGTCTGCAAAGCCATTCGCCAAACCAGCGGCGTACCCATTCTGGTCCTATCGGCGATCAACGACCCGCGCATGGTTGCCAGTGTTCTCGATGTTGGCGCGGATGATTTTCTTGTCAAACCTGTCCCAAGCGGTGTGCTGGTCGCCAATATCAAAAAATTACTGCGGCGCAACACCAGTGGGTTGAGCGAGCAGACATTAAAAAAAAGTAATCTGATAAACCAGACAAATCAGCCAATTCCATCCAGCCGGTAATTGGTTCTAAAAGCAAAACAGCCCTTGAAGGGCTGTTTTGCTTTTACTTCAGTATTTTCAATGCTGCAGCTGTTTCCGAGGGTTCTTCCATCATCGGCATATGACCTGCCCCGCTCAATTCAATCAGATGGGCACCAGGCTTCAGCGACTTGATCTCCTGTGCACGCTCAACAGGGATCAGATCATCTACAGAGCCGTGTATAAGCACAATAGGTCCTGTAAAAGAAGTGATTAGGGGTGAAAGATCTTCACGTTCAGCCATAGTTTTTAGGGCACCAGTCACAGCAAGTGTGCTCTGTTGCAATATCAGTGAACGGACAAAATCCCGAACTGGCTGTTTTACCGAGAGTTTATCAGCCATGCCATCAGCGATAACTTGAACACCCTTTGCATCCACTTCTGAGGCGGTTTTATATCTGCCCTCTTTTCGTTCCGGGGTATCCCCTGCGGCTTGTGAGCCAACCAATGCCAGCCCGGAAATACGATCGGGAAATGCTTTGGCAAAGGCTAGCGCCACATATCCACCCATGGAGTGACCAGCAATCGCCGCTTTTTCCAAACCCAATGCATCGAGTAAACCTGCAAGGTCGGCTGCCATTTCGCTCATGGAATACGGCGACGAGACTGTGGTCGATTGACCAAACCCGCGCAGGTCGGGGAGGATCAGGTCAAAATCATTCTCAAGCAGAGGTACGACATCCGCCCAAATGGAATGATCCAGCGGAAAACCGTGGAGCAATACCAGAGGCGTCCCCCTTCCATGACGTTCGTACGCCAGTTCAATATTATTGACGGCAATTTTTTTCATTCCGTGTCGTTATCCTCTTCAAGCTTTGCTAGTTCTTCACGAGCAAATGCCAACGCCTGATCTCTATCCACTATCTTTCCGGATGCCTGCCCTTCGCGGATAGACTCAAGTAGTTTTCCAACAGCCTTACCTGGCTGGAGATTCAACGCCTTCATCAAGTCGTTTCCATCCAACAGCCGCGGCGGATTGACAACTTCATCGGGGCGCTCCCAATAATTTTCCAACAAGATGCGGGCAACGTCGAGATAGGCTGTCCAGGTTTGCTGGGTCAGGTCGTTGCCACGGGTACCGCGCAAGTCAGCAAGAGCCAGCAAAATAAGATCTATGCCAGCCTTACCGCTATCCCGAAAGAAGCGATAGATCGCCTTGCGTGAAGGCGGCTGCCCTTCATTTTCCAAGCGGTCGGCGAAGAAGTGAAAGCGCATATGGTGACGTACAATGGTGTGGAGTCTTTCCACTTCGTCATTACTCAAATTGAAGGCGCGGGCGCGTTCTGCCGCAACCTCCGCGCCTTTTATATCGTGGTCAAAGAAACGGACTCGCCCCGTATCGTCGATAAAGCGCGTTTCCGGCTTGCAGATATCGTGATAGAGCGCCGCGAAAAACAATAAAGACCGGTGAGAACGGTTCGGGTTGAGCGGACTGGCGAAGTGCTTTGCAAATTGCTCACGGTAACGCCCGATCTTCAAACTGACCAGCCCCATGAACATATCACTGGTTTTTTCGGGGTCAAAGTCAAGCCGCAGGGATGAAGTCAGCAGGTGATCAAGCTGATCCATTACAGAAAGAGTATGCATCCATACATCATGAATATGTGGCGGAGATTGCATGACGCCTTTCATGTTCAACAATTCGGGCATGATATACGGCAAGACACCGAGCATCTCCAATGCGCGGATGGAGGCGCTGGCTTTGGGTCCGCCCAATATTTTGAACAATTCATCCCGCACACGTTCTATGGAGGTATTCCCGATCTTGTCTGCGGACTGTTTCATCAATTCGCGGGTGTTCTTCTCAATGGAGAAGCCAAACGCAGCAGCCTGACGCACGGCACGCAAAATCCGCACCGGGTCGCTGGAAAGCGAGGTTGGCGAACAGGCGCGGATGACCTTTGCACGGATGTCGTTCGCTCCATCCAGTGGGTCGATGATGGTCATATTGCGCAGGTTAAGGGCAAGGGCGTTGATGGTGAAGTCGCGGTCGCGTAAATCGTCTTCGAGAGTTGCACCACGAAAAGCGGCAAAATCCAGATAGGTGTAGCCGTCTTTCTCATCGATGATAACAACGCGCCCGGTGTCGCGCTCATCATCCAACACCATGAATTCCGCTTTGAGGGCGTTTGCAACGGTTCGGGCGAGGGAAATGCCTTTCGAAGGCACGGCAAAATCAAAGTCGGGAGAGAGGCGGTTGGTCAAGAGATCGCGCACGGCTCCTCCGACAAGATACACTTCGGCATCGTGCGGAAGGACATCCATTATTTTTTTCAAGAGAGGCGGGAATGAAAATGGGAGGGACATAAATTGTATTTCCGGTTTTTCCTTATGGCGGCTGGCTTGCGCGGCGCGAAGTGCCTGTTCGGGGGTGCCGCCTTGTGCAACGATACGACCACGCACAAGAGCAACCCAACGCCCTGAATAAGGGGATCGTTCCGATGATGGTTCGTTCATATGCTCCCCCGCCGAGGCAGCCTATTCAGGCTTGTATTTATTCAGGTCCACGACGCCAACGAATTTCAGGTTGCGGTAATACTCATCGAGATCGAGCCCGTAACCGAAAACGAATTTATTGGGGATGGTGAAGCCAAGGTAATCGATCGGGACATGCGCCTCACGCCGCTCGGGTTTATCGAGCAGGGCACAAACCTTGAGTGATTTGGGCTGGCGTGTGCTGAGCATTTGCAAAACCGCGGCGATGGTGTGACCACTATCCACGATGTCTTCCACAAGCAAGACATTACGGTCATGAATATCGGTTTGCAGGTCGAGCGTAACACGAGTGGAGCCGCCTGATTCGCGCTTGCCTACGCCATAGGATGAGACAGCCATGAAGTCCATCATGTGTGGGGTGTTGATGCTGCGGCTCAGATCCACAAGGAATGGCACTGCCCCGCGCAGGATGCAAATGAGGAGCAAATCCTGTCCCTGATAATCCGCGCTGATCTGCTGCCCCAATTCGACGATCCGTTTTTGCAGGGCATCAGAGTCAATTAGAATTTCAGCAAGCACATCCTGATAATTTTGCATAAAGAGGGATCCTTGATTAAATGATTTCTACTTTGGAACTTCGTGATGCAGGCGGCAGCGGGCTTCGTACAATTCTGATGCACCAACGATGACAACCGGTTCATCATAACGGGCAGGCTTGCCATTCACCAGACGCTGGGTGCGTGAGGCTTCGTCGCCACAGACCATGCAAATGGCATGGAGTTTGAGCACATCTTCGGCTTTTGCCATTAACTCGGGCATGGAGCCAAAAGGTTCGCCGCGGAAGTCCATATCCAACCCGGCGGCGATGACGCGGATTCCACGCTCAGAAAGTTCCTGGGCAATCGCCACGATCTCGGCATCGAAGAACTGGGCTTCATCCAAACCCACCACAGTGGTGTCATTCTCAACATGTCCGCGGATATCAGCAGCTTTCTGCACGGGAATCGCGTCGAAGGTCGAGCCGGTGTGGGAAGCGACCTTTTCAACCGCATATCGCACATCAATGGCAGGCTTGAACACCTGAACCTTCTGCTTTGCAATGGTCGCACGCACCAAGCGGCGGATGAGTTCATCCGTTTTGCCGCTGAACATCGAACCGCAAACGACTTCGATCAAACCGTGGGTATGTCTCATTGAAATTCTCCTGCCCCACCTTGCGGGGATTCTTTTATGGGATGATTCATAAAAACAGGCAGACGCTTTAGCATCTGCCTGTTAGTTTACCTGATAAAAGGCGAAGGGTCTACTCAGCCGCTGCTTCTTCTTCAGCAGGGGCAGATTTTTCAGCCTTGGCGGGTTTCTCCACCTTGGGGGGCTCGGGGAGTTCGATCTCCAAAGCACGCAGCTTCTTCTTGGCAGCCGTCAAAGCAGACTGTCCAAAACCGTTGATAGCGA
>JBAIYF010000618.1:0-2259 GCA_037916115.1 Anaerolineales bacterium | reverse complement strand
GGACCGCTGAACTTCATGGGGTCCTTCTCCTACCGCTATTGCCGCAACGGTCAATGCGGCAGCACCGACGATAATCAGACCGTGGGCGTCAACCCGACCGGCAGGCAGGCGAATACCAGCATCCTTGGGCAGGACATTCAAGATGCCATCGGCTCGTGGAAGTGGTACGAAAACCCCGAAACCTTTGCGCTGGTCGGAAGCAACATCACACCGCGCGCCGCCGGTTTTGTGGCGGGGGTAGAATATCACCCGAACTTCAGCCCCAATTTCTCCTACTTTGCCCCGCAGGCATTTGCCAACACCAAAGCCATCGGCTCGAACTTTGCCGTGCTCACGCCCAATTGGACCATCTCCAGCGTTTCGCCGCTGCGCTTCTCCACCCAACCCGGCGCCGACCCCTTCTGGATCGATACGGCCATCATGGTCTCACAGGCGCGCGGAGTGGGTTTGAACGTGGCGCTCTTCCCCACGCCTCACTTCCCGCCCTCGCCTGATTCTTCCATCCCGGCATACAGCCAGTTTTGGAAGAACGCGCCCAAAGACGCCGCGTGGTGGCAATCCTTCTTCACGAAATATCGCGCCTTCCTGGTCAACTACGCCGACCTGGCTGCTTCGACGGGTGCGCAATCCATCATCCTGGGCGGCGAGTGGGTCACCCCCGCCCTGCCCGGCGGACTGATGCCCGATGGGTCATCTTCAAACGTCCCCGCAGATGCCGAGGCGCAATGGCGTGCCATCATTCAGGATGTGCGGGCGCGTTTCAAGGGTCAGATCTTCTGGGCGCTGCCGTATGAAAGATCCACCTTTACCAACCCCACCAACTTCCTGCGCGATGTGGACGGCATTTACCTGTTATGGTCCATGCCGCTTACGACCAGCCCCACCGCCACCAAAGCCGACCTTGCCACCGAAGCCGGGCGCCTGCTCGATACCGAAGTTGCGCCGTTCGCCTCCCTGATGAGCAAGCCGATCATCATTGCCGTTTCGTATCCCTCCGCCGCCGATGCAGCCAGTGGATGCATCTCCAACGGTGCGGGCAGCTGCCTCGAACTCAACGCGCTCTCACGCCCCAACCCCGATCTGACCTCGGTGAGCTTGAACCTGCAAACCCAGGCAGATATCTACGAAGCCATGCTTACCGCCATCAACGCGCGCTCGTGGGTTTCCGGCATCGTCAGCCGCGGATATTACATGCCCGCCGCCCTGCAGGATAAATCCACCTCCATTCACGGCAAGCCCGCCGCAGACGTGGTCTGGTATTGGTACCCGCGCCTGCTCGGAACCGTACGCTAAAGACATCCCCCGACCCTCACCAGGCGCAGAGTGGCTGCAACGCCGCTCTGCGCCTGGTGTATTAACACAGGTTGTACAAATCAATCCTCTGGAGGAAGCATGAACAAATTTGGAAGAATCATGGGGCGGATATTGACCGGGCTGCTGGTCATTGTCTTGATCGCCGGTTCCGGCGCTTTTTTCTACTTCAAAAGTTACCTGCCCAATACGGTTGCGCCGCAGTCCTTTCCGCAAATTGACGGCGAGATCCAATTGCAAGGTTTGGACGCCGAAGTGAACGTCTACCGCGACGCGATGGGCATTCCGCACATCTACGCCGAAACCACGCACGACCTGTTCTTTGCACAGGGCTACGTCCACGCGCAAGACCGCTTCTGGCAAATGGACTTCTGGCGGCACGTCGGCTCGGGTAGGCTCTCCGAAATGTTCGGCGAAGGGCAGCTCGAAACCGACTCGTTCCTGCGCACACTCGGCTGGCGTAAAACTGCCGAAGCCGAATGGGAAGGTCTCAACGCCGAAACCAAAGGCATGCTGCAAGCCTACACCGACGGCGTGAACGCCTATCTCGCCGACCATCACGATACCGCCGTCAGCCTTGAATATGCCGTGCTGGGTCTGCTCAGCCCCGATTACACCATCGAGCCGTGGACTCCCGTCCACTCGCTCACGTGGGGCAAAGCCATGGCTTGGGACCTGCGCGGCAACATGGGCGACGAGATCGAACGCGCCGAACTGCTCAAAGTCCTTACGCCTGAGCAGGTGGCAATCCTCTTCCCCGAATATCCCAAAGATCATCCCGTCATCGTCAACAAGATCGGCGACGGTCAAACAGCACAGGTCGAAACAGAATCGGGACTTTCGACCTTTGACTACGCCTCCGCTTTGGAAGCCACCTCATACAACGCCTCTTTACTGGACCCGGTGCTAGGTCCGCTCGGCGACGGAATTGGTTCAAACTCCTGGGCG
>JBAIYF010000617.1:0-6541 GCA_037916115.1 Anaerolineales bacterium | reverse complement strand
TCCAGCATCTTGCGCATGATGTAGTTCCAAAGCAGAACGACGGTGGCAAGGATGGGCGCAGCAACGACAACGCCAAGGATACCGAACAGATTGGCAGCAATGATGGCAGCAACCAATACAGCAGCGGGATGAACCTTGAGTGCGCTGGATAGAATTCGAGGCGAAACAACGTTGTCAAAGATCTGGTCGATCACCAGTGCAACGCCGAGCACGATCAAGGCATAGGTCAGGTCGGGCAGGTTGAACAATGAATAGGTTTGGAAGTACGCAACGATGACCAGCAATGCCCAGTTAACGGCGGGACCTACATATGGTACAAAGCGCGCCAGCCCGGCAAGGAAGGAAAGCCCGATGGCGTATTGCACACCCAGAACCCCGAGGACTATGGAATAGGTGATCACGGTCAAAAAGAAGATGATGATCTGCCCGCGCAGGAAGGCGTTCCAAATACGTCCAAGGTCACGGCTGAGACGCGCAAGATCTTCTCCGTAGCCGGGAATATCAACTGTAATGATACGGTCTCGCAAGCCTCTGCTTTCAACCAATGTAAAGTAGGAAACAAGCAGGACAAACAGGGTCCAGCCAAGGAAGTTCGCTGCACCGCCAGCCACGGTCCCGAGCAGGTTTCCGGTACGACTGAGAAGTGGTTGTACCATGCCGAGTATCTGACTGCTCAAGTCCCGCAGATCGAGAGCACTGAAATCGAGTGTAAAGGGTCCGAGCTGGAAGACCCGCCCCGATACCTCTTCGATCAGTTGGGGTACGGCGTGGATGGCATCCTGCACAATGACAACGAGGCTTTGGATCTGCTGAACCAGCCCCACGCCGCCCAGGGTTAATAACCCCACAAGAAGGATGATGATCACAAGAAAAATGAGCCCAACGGAAACGCCCCACGAAACGTGGAGTTTTCGTTGGAGAAAATCCGCCACGGGGTGAAAAAGATAGGAAAGCAGAAACGCCATAACCAGCGGGGTGATGATGAACTGGAATTTGACGATTAAAGCACCGACCACCACAACAATGGTCAATGCAACGACGAGTTTGGTGTTCGTTCCCCAACGTGGGGAGGCGGAATTGGGTGCCATATCCATGCTTTTATGTCCTAAAAAAGAAAAATAACTGCTGATTCGATTTTATCAAAGATGTATGAATTTACAAACAAAAAGCCCCGCGGAAGTCCGCGGGGCTGAACGCATAAAATCTTTAGCAACCGGAAATGAACGGGAAGAAGACACACCAACGATATGTGGCGTCTACCCAGAAGAAGAACCCGGCACAAAGGCAGAGGAAGAGAAAAACGCCGCCACCGATAAAGATCGGCATCATATTGGTCTTCTTCGCCCCTCCCTGCACCTGGGGAGTACCAGCATAGGGAGCCGAAGCGGGTTGTGAGGAATAGACAGGCGCAACCGGGGCGGGGGCATGTGCGGCAGGAACAGCCGCCTGAACCGCTTTGCGGGAGACGGCCACCGTGGCACCCGCATCGACAGCGATGGCATCATACATAAGAACGATCTGTTCGCCAAGGGAGACCACATCACCCGACTTGAGCACAACCTGACCAGCCAGGCGCTGCCCGTTTACGAAGGTGCCATTGGTCGAGCCAAGATCTTCCAAAACATATTTGCCGCCCTGGAACATCAGGCGCGCATGTTTTCTCGAAACTTCAGCATCGTTGATCGCAACCCCATTGGTGGAGTCGCGCCCAATGGTGAGCTGATCACCTTCCAACGGAAAGGTGACCCCCGGTGTGGGACCCGAACGCATAACAAATTGGAACTGTGCCATCTTCTTCCTCCAATAATTTCTTTAATATGATTGCCTAGTTTACAATCTTCAACTTAAAAAGTCAAACCTTTTACCATTAGCCAATAGTCCTAACGAGGAAGGGGAAAAGACTTTGTGGTACGCGGCAGGTAGATCATGAAAACGGTTCCAACACCCATTTTGCTTTTAACCTCGATGCGTCCGCCGTGCCCGTTGACGATCTGTTTACAGATGGAAAGCCCCAGCCCCGTACCTGATGCGCGCGTCTCATGCTCACGGACACGGTAGAACTTTTGGAACAAATGAGGCAGCGCCTCATCCGGGATGCCGATGCCGGTATCCTGAATTACAACTTTGATCTCGTTATCCATCACTTCGGCGCGAAGATGCACACTTCCGTTCGGACGGTTGTATTTGATGGCATTGCTTAATAGATTGAGGAATACCTGTTTGATCTTGTCGCGGTCGGCATCCACCAGTGGAAGCCCCTCGGGTGATTCAACCCGCAGGTGAATGTTATCTTCGATCGCCTTGGTGGACATGATGTCCTTGCATTCATACATCAGATCGGCGAGGCTGAAAACGGTCTTGCGATATTGCACACGCCCCGACTCAAGACGAGCCAGATCGAGGAATGAAGATGCCAGGGCGTTCAGGCGCATGGTCTCATTATGAATATTCTGGATGATCTGGTCGCGCTGCTCCTGCGACATTTCCGGGCGGAGCAGGAGATATGTGGCGGTGCTAAGCGAAGAGAGCGGGGTGCGAAGTTCATGCACGAATTCAGAGATCAAGTCTGATTGTTGGAAGAGGCGCGTATTCTCAATGGCAACCGCCGCCTGCGCACCAAGCACCAACAGCAGGGACTCATCCTGTTCGGTGAAGTTCCCACGATGCTTGTTCAACGCCTCCAACACACCCACGATCTTGTTCTTTGTAATGAGGGGAATTCCGAGTAAAGACTGGGTCGATAGACCGGTAACCGCCTCAACGTTCGAATAGAAGCGTTCATCTTCATGCACGTTTGTGATGCGTACCGGCTTGCGGTTTGCCACGATCCACCCGGCGATGCTGCCATCGAGCGGAACCGTGATGCCGCGGCGGGTGGACTCATCCATATTGGTGGAGACCTGAAAATACAACTGACGCGAAGCATCGTCGTACAACAGGATCGAAGCCGCCTCTGAACCGCTGATCTCCGCCGCCGCATGTACGATGCGTGAAAGCAGGATGTCGAGGTCGAGGGTCGATGCCAGATCGCGGGAGATGTCGATCAGGCGGCGATAACTATCCAATCGTTCAGTTTTGATTTCAGCCATTCAATACTCTCTCTGTGATCGCGGGCAAGATCTCGGCAACGTCCTCATAAAAGACCGCATCTGCACGGACGTTTAAATAAGTGGGAGCATTATTAATAATGATCAAATGGGCGCCCCGGTCCAGCGCCTGCATGGGCAGCCCTGCCACAGGCAGAACCTCCAGAGAAGATCCCACCACCAGCATCAAGTCACAGGAACGCGCTTCGCGCTGCGCTGCAAACCACGCCGATTGTGGCAACTGCTCCCCGAACAGAATCACATCCGGTTTGAGCAGTGCAGTGCATTTCGGGCAGGCGGGCAGGTTCCCATTCTTCACGAAATCGGCAATATATGCCGATGCCTGCACTTGATGATAACACTGAGTGCAGGTCAAAGTTTGCATACTTCCGTGCATTTCTATGACGTTTTTCGAGCCGGAACGCTGATGCAGGACATCAACATTCTGGGTGATGATACTCTTGATCAACCCGTGTCCCTCCAACTCGGCAAGTGCGTTGTGTGCCGCATTGGGGCTTGCGTCGAACATTTGACGGGCAAGCGGACGAAACCATTCAAAAAACTGACTGGGCTTCGTACGGAAAGTGATCAGCGAAGCGACCTCCAACGGCTCATCATGAGACCATAAGCCTGTGCCCGACGAACGGAAATCGGGAATACCCGAAGGAGTGGAGATCCCAGCCCCCGTCAGTGCGACAGCATGTTTGGACTGGCGGATAAGGTCCGCCGCAAAGCCAATGCCTGCCTGCACCTCAAGAGACCGGAAACTCATCGATTCTTTTCGCGATCCAGGATCGAATCTGCAATCTTGAGGAACTGCTGAGAGATCATATTCTCAGGCTGAGCCAGAAGCGCCGGCGTGCGCAGGCGCAGCGCTTGCATAAACAACTCCGGAGCCGGTATGATCGTGGAAAGGACCGGGTGCCCCAATTTATCCTGAACCTGCGCCCAGGGGATCTGCATATCAGAACGTTGACGGTTGTTCACCACCACCGAAATGGTTTTCTTCTCTATTTTCAGTTCCTCGAGCGCATTCAACAACAGCCGTGTATAGTGAATGGAACTCGCGGTCCCCTCAAGCACAACGAGCCGTTCAGCGCATAGCGGCAGAACCTTTTGCACCGAAGCCGACAGCCCGGCTCCGAGGTCCAGAACGACGAACCGTGCCAGTGTGGAAAGGCGCAGCACCAATGCCGTGTAATTCTCCACCCGGGCAGAAAGGTCAACATCAAGCGGATTATCGGAAGAAACAAGCAATTTGACCCCGGAGGCATGTGCAGCCAGAGAAGATTGAACCTTCTCACGCGTCACTTCCACCGAGGTGGACCGTAATATCTCACTCAACACCTTGGTCTTCTCAATACCCAGGTCCATGCCAAGCGTACCCTGACCGGGAGCCAACTCGGCAAGAAGAACATCTTCCTTAACACGATTGTACAAAGCCGCAGCCAGGTTCGAAGCAAGGGTGGAAACCCCCACCCCTCCGCGCGCCGAAATGACGCCGATCACATACCCATGTTTTTCCTTGACCGCCGTCTCAAGCTCTTCAGGACTCTTCGTTGTTGCTGAGGCACGTGCCAGCAAAGCGCGGACGTGCGATTGCAATTCGGTGGGGTGTGTGGGCTTGGTCAGGTAATCATCGGCACCAGACTCGAACCCCGTCACCTTGTCGTCGAGCTGGGTCTTGGCAGTGAACATCAAAATGGGAATGGCAGCCGTAGCCGGGTTACTGCGCAAACGACGCGTCACCTCATAGCCGTCCATATCCGGCATCATCACATCCAGAAGGATCAAATTAGGGCGTTCCTCGAACGCTTTAGCAAGCCCCTGCGTCCCATTCGAAGCGGCAATGACCTGATAACCCTGGCGTTGGAGCATCAACCCAACCAACCGCAGGGTGTCCACATCATCATCGACGATCAAAATTCTTTCGGGCATAATTTCCTCATTTACAGTTTTGCGCATTGAACCGCAACCTGTTAATCTTATTATAACGGACAAGTATCCCCTTTTTGCCCAAACGCCATGCTATAATGAATGTAGCAACGGGATACCACATCCACTTGCGAGCCTGGGGATGACAGGCTTCGACGGGAGAGGCTGGTTCCGGAATGCGAGCCGAGCGCGCACCGACCTCGTAAAATCAGTGCAAACAATCAAGTGCCAACAACCGCACTTACGCTGCTATGCCCCTCGCCGCCTAAGGCGAAAGCATAACAGTCAGCATCCTTTGATGATGCTGCGTCCGCCGTCCCCGTCCTCCACCCGGTGACGGATCGGGCGACACAATGATGGAGTGCCGCGTGTGATGCTGCTAAACACGCCTAAGCCAAGCAGATGGTCACAGGTTTACCAGCCCGCCGGGGTGCC
This sequence comes from Anaerolineales bacterium, assembly GCA_037916115.1. GTDB lineage: Bacteria > Chloroflexota > Anaerolineae > Anaerolineales > Villigracilaceae > Villigracilis. The sequence goes on along the minus strand of JBAIYF010000617.1, from coordinate 1,085 downwards.
TGTGGTGACGATAAACGGCAGGCTACGCTCGTAGAGTTCCGAGGGTCGAATCTTTCGGACGCGGGTTCAATTCCCGCCATCTCCACTGCACCGCCCGGCACAAAATGTGCCGGGCGGTTGTGCTTTATAATGCCCGCACCATCCACATGAAAGACTGCCTGCCCAACACCATGTTTTCCTGGATACCCAAACTGCGATTTACTCTCATGAAAAAAAAACTTCTTATTGGATTTCTCCTCCTCCTGACCTCTGCCTGCAATTTGCCTGTCTCTACACCGGTGGTGGACCCTACCCCCACACAAACGCCTCTCCCCACGCCGACAACTGTCAGCGTTACCCCAAGCCTGGTACCCACCGAAACAGCCGTCCCCACGCCTGAGCCGCCCCCGCTTTACTTCACAGACGAGTTCGACACATCCACCCCGTATTGGGAGTTCACCCAGGCAGCCGGAAGTTCCCTTCCAACCAATGCGTTCGAGGGCAGCCTGCGCATCGATCTTCCTTCGCCAGACACATGGGTTGTTGGGATACATACCGCCCACACATACGAGAATGTTTTCGTGAGCGCCAGATCGGGCATTACCCCAAACGGCTCGGTGGGGTTGATCTGCCGCTACTCGGAAAGCGGCTGGTATGAATTCAATATTTCCAATGGAAGTTACAGCATTTTGTACGGTCAGTGGCTTGCACCCGGAATTGCAAAATATGTCCCCATTATCAGCGAGGCAAGCGAAGCGGCTCTGGCGGGCGGAAGTGACCTGGGATTTTTCTGCGAAGATAACTTTTTACAAGTATTTGCAAACGGGAAATTACTCCGCCGTGTTGATGTAACCAATTACGGACTGACCGAGGGCAATGTGGGTGTGGCATTTGCCTCATTTTCTGAGTTTCCAGCCGCTGTTTCTTTTGATTGGTTTAAAGTTTCAGAAAAATAATCTGCACTCCTATAAAAGCGCCGTCCGAAACAGGACGGCGCTTTTATTTAATACCAATAGTTTGTTAACAGAATTCTTGCACACATCGCTTAACATGATGTCATTGAATTAGAAAAGAAGGAGATTCTCATGGGCAAAATCATAGGAATT
>JBAIYF010000616.1:0-5671 GCA_037916115.1 Anaerolineales bacterium | reverse complement strand
TATCGCATGAGATTCGCAAATTGGATTCAGAACGCCTCAAACCGACGCCGTTGGTTATGCTGACCTCTCTGGGCTGGCATGACGCTGGAGATGTTTCTCATTTCGCCGCTTTTCTTACCAAGCCTGTCAAACAATCAAGTTTATACAACGCCATTCTGGGCGCGCTAACCAAGACCGAGACGCGCCGCATACGCGCCAGTGTGCCTGCCCAGCAGTTCGATGCCTCTCTTGCGACCCGTGTTCCTTTGCGGGTACTGGTTGCGGAGGATAATGCCGTCAACCAGAAACTGGCGATACGAATGCTGGAACGGATGGGGTATCGTGCCGATGTGGCGGGTAATGGTTTTGAAGTGTTGCACGCTCTCGACCGCCAGCCTTACGATCTGATTCTTATGGATGTCCAAATGCCCGATATGGACGGTTTGCAGACCACACGTGCCATCCGTGCAAAATATTCCTCCGACAGACAGCCTCGTATCGTTGCTATGACCGCCAATGCCATGCAGGGTGACCGTGAAGCCTGCTTGCAGGCGGGTATGGATGATTATGTCAGCAAGCCGATACAGGTCAAGGAGTTGGTATCCGCGCTGGAGCGGGCAAAGAAGTGAAATTTGGAGAGAGAGTAATGGAGATACCGATCCCCAACTTCCCCAGACAGGTGCCGAACCTGCCATCCCTGCCGGATGCCATGCAGGGACGCCCGTTTGGATTCGATGAATCTGGCAGGGCGATTCGTGATATCAACGGTGTTTCTCTGCGTTCACCGTTGACCTTTTTGCGCGAATCTGCCTCCGAACGCGCTGTTGCGGGATTGCCCAAAGACCTGTCTGCCCAAGAACGCGCGGGTCAAATTGAGCGGGCGCAGACGGATGTGCTTAAAGAACTGGTGCGCCGTTTGAACCATGCAATTCCTGATCCGCGTTATCACGTTACAGTGGAACAATTGCTAAACGAGGGTAGTAGTTACTCGTTTGAGTTTTCGGTTTTCTTCTTTACGATCTGCAGTGAACTCACAGGTGACCCGAACTTCTTCTTCAAAACAGGCGGACGAGCCGCCCCGCCGGCGCTATTGCTGTTGATGCGTCCCATGACGTTGGTACAGGCTTTTAACGCCATGTCGCGAATCATTGGCAAATTTGGAAACTTCGATGTGCGCGTGAAGGAAGTCCGTGACGGGTATGCACGCATTGAATGGCATGGCGCGTCTAATGTTGCCTCGCTCCAGTCCGCAGACTTGCGTTACCGTGCCTTGCACAATACCTGCCGTACCTTACAAGGCGGCATTGCCAGTACATCCTATACCCATTCGGGCTTGCCATATGCAGAAGTGAAGGAACTGCGTTGTCAGTTGGATGGGCATGAATGTTGTGAGTGGGAATTTACATGGAAGCCGCAGTCTTCGAATATTTTTACGCGCTTGTTCGGGCGAAGAAAAACAAGCATCATAAAAGAAACCATTCCCGTCGCGGTTGAGGCGCGCCCCATACAACCATCTACACGGGATTACAGCGCGAACCACACCGCACCTATTATCCGCCCGTTGCCGGAGAAGATGATATTCACACCGTTTGGGGTGGATAAAAACGGAAAACGTATTGCCGATGTGGATGGCGCAACTTTGCGTGCGGTTGCAGACTATATGACGGAATACATTGAAAAGCGGGTCGGGGCAGCCCTGCCAGCGGATACGTCTGCAAATGTCCGCGCGAAAAAAGTGGAGGAGGCGCAGCAAGCGGCACTCGATGATCTGATGCGCCGCATTAACGCCAGCCTGCCTGATGGATACACCCTCACCTTGCAGGATGCGATGAAAAGCGGCAATTTCTATTCCAATGAATTTGGTTCGTTTTTTGCCAATATCGCCGCCGAACTTTCAGGTGACCCCGAGTTTGACTTTAACCGTGGCAAGAAAACTGCATACGTTGCGCCGTGGTTGATCCGTCCGCTGACGCTGCGGCGCACCTATCAAGTCATGCCGCGCTTGGTGGGTATATTTTTCAAGTCGGAATTATCGGTGGTGAATTTGACCGATAACAGTGCGATACTGCAATGGCGCGTAGGCGACCATTTACAGGGGCTGCCCGAAATGCTGCATCAGCGCTATTTGCATGATGTCTGCCAGGTATTGCAGGGCGTCTTCAGTGAAATGCCGCGCGTCCACTCGGGGCTGCCGCCCGCACGGATCAACGATTTGAAGTGTTACACCCGCGGGGATGATTGTTGTGAGTGGGAATTCATATGGGAAACGCCGCAAAAACGAACTTGGTTTAACTGGCTGCAACCCCGGGCGCAGACTCGGGATGAGATTTTATTCAGTGCTTCACCTGCTGCACCTGACCCTGACCTGCCGTCCTTTCCGAAGACGGTCATCCAACATCCCTATGGGAATGACAAGAATGGTGAGCCGATCAAGGAATTAAACGGTGTCTTCATTCGCCTCAGCCTCGACTTTTTCAAGACGGTCATTGCCAAACGTGCCAGTGAAACCGTGCCGGTGGGTGTGGATGCACAGGAGTACATTACCCGCGAGCAGCGCGAGGCGATGAAGCGTTTGATCTTTCGTGTGAACGAGTCGCTGTCTGAGCATTTCTATGTCACTGAAGAATCCTTGCGCGGATTGGGGTACGCCTCCTTTGAACTTGGCACACTGGTGCGCGAAGCCTGCCGCGAGATTACGGGTGTTTCGCATTACCACTTCCATCAGGGGTATGCGGTGGTTAAGGCAGTGGAATATTTGCTGCGGGCGTTCAGCCTTCGTCAGGTGTTCAGTGTTGCGCCGCGCTTTGCCTCAAAATTCGGTGAAGTGGATCTGCGTGTGGTACACGAGGGGCCCAACTCGGCGACCTTGCGCTGGTACAGCGAGGGGATGCTGCAAAAAACTTCGCCTGACATTCACAAACACGCCATCAATATGACCTGTCAGTTGGTGCAGGGCGGGCTGGCGTATGTCCCCGCAGTGCTTGCCGATATGCCGCCCGCGCAGGTACGTGAGATCAAATGCTGTTTGCATGGCGATGAATATTGCGAGTGGGAATTTACATGGGAAAATCCGCGCCCTTCGCGCTACCGGAGCGTGTGGGCAGGGATGGGTGTCGCTGTTTTGCTGGCGCTCTATGCCATATTCCAACTCCCGGCGTGGCAGTGGGTGATGACCGTTGCCGCCGTCGTGCTTTCGGTCTTTGGCGGATATATGATCAACCGCTGGTCGTTGCGTGGTCAGCAGCTGGAGCAAAAAGAAAAACAGGTGATGGAACAGCGTGACGCTTCTGAACAGCAGTATGACAGCCTGCAAAAGACCAGTGCGGATGTGCAACTGGCAAATGTTGCCTTGCAGGAAAAAATTGCCGAAGTTACCGCGCTGACAGAGACGCTTGAAGAACGCGTCCATCAACGGACACGTGAAGCGGAGGAGGCGCGCCTTGCCGCCGAAGCTGCAAACCGTGCCAAATCCACATTCCTGGCGAGTATGAGTCATGAGATCCGCACGCCAATGAACGGCATCATCGGTATGACGGGATTGCTGCTTGATACACAATTGACCAACGAACAGCGTGAGTTTGCCGAAACCATTCGCAGCAGCAGTGATGCGTTGTTGATGATCATCAACGATATTCTCGATTTCAGCAAAATCGAGGCAGGCAAAATGGAAATGGAACAGCGTCCCTTTAGTTTGCGCGAGTGTGTGGAGAGCGCAGTGGACCTGGTGGCGTTGCGTGCCAGCCAAAAGGGCCTCGAACTTGGGCTGCTGATACACAACGATGTGCCGCCTGTTGTGCGTGGTGATGTAGTACGTCTGCGGCAGATTATCGTTAACCTGCTTAGCAACGCCGTCAAGTTTACTGAAAATGGTGAAGTGGTTATCGAAGTGGGACTACATTCTTCGCGCCCTGACATGCTGAATTTCAGCGTGCGTGATACCGGCATTGGTATTCCTGCCGACCGTCTTGACTCCATTTTTGAGTCTTTTTCACAGGTGGATGCCTCGACTACTCGCAAGTATGGCGGTACGGGGTTGGGGCTGGCGATCAGTAAGCGTCTGGCAGAGTTGATGGGCGGCGGCATGTGGGTCGAGAGCGAATTCGGCAAAGGATCGACATTCCATTTTATGATCGAAGCACCTGCGGCTGAAATAAGAAAAACCATCCCGCCGGAAACGCTGCCACATTTGCAGGGGAAACGACTGCTGATCGTGGATGATAACGAAACCAATCGCCGCATTCTTGCCATGCAAGCCGAAGGTTGGGGGTTGATCTCCACAGCTTTCGGTGCGCCACATGAAGCGCTCGACGCGTTAAGAACAGGGCAGCATTTCGACATTGCCGCGCTCGACATGCACATGCCGGAAATGGATGGCGCAACTCTTGCGCAGGAAATCCGCAAGCTGGAAGCAGGCAAAGACTCTCTGCCGCTTATCATGCTTACCTCATTGGGCTGGCGTGATGCAGTGGACACATCCGTTTTTTCGGCATTCCTTACCAAGCCCGTTAAGCAGTCCGCGTTGTATAACGCCTTTGTAACTGCCCTAGTGGAAGAGGAAGCGGAGCGCCCGAATACAACCGCCTCTGTTTCAGAGATCGATTCAACTCTTGCGGAAAGGATTCCCCTCAAGATTTTGCTCGCAGAAGATAACGCTGTCAACCAAAAGCTCGCCATCAAATTACTTGAGCGGATGGGGTACACTGCCGATCTTGTCACGAATGGGATAGAGGTGCTGGAGTCCCTGAAGCGCGAATCGTATGATTTGATTCTGATGGACGTTCAAATGCCCGATATGGACGGTTTGGAAGCCACTCGCAAGATCCGCGCTGAATTCTCCAAAGAAAAACAGCCGTACATCATTGGTGTGACCGCCAATGCCATGCAGGGCGACCGTGAGATGTGCATTGAGGCAGGTATGAATGATTATGTCAGTAAGCCGATACAGGTAAAGGATATGCGGCGGGCAATAGAGCAGATCCGCAAATAGATGGTTCACATAATCAAACGCGGAGCTGTCAGCTCCGCGTTTGATTGTATGTGCGATTATTTATTCTTTCTTTTGGTCAACATTCCATAAATTTCTAAATTTGCTTCAAGTTCTTTTGCCGGTGTGAATTCCGCTTGAATTTTTTTTCGCGCATTTTCCACAAGATTCCTTCTTTTTTCCGGGTCAGCTATTAATTCACCGATCGCTTGAGCCAGTGTCTTTGCATCATTGACCGGGACAATGCGCCCGTTAATTCCATCCTCCAGTACATCCAATACTCCGCCCACAGGCGTGGCAATGACAGGGACTTCACACGCCATTGCTTCCAGTACTGCGTTTGGCATACCGTCGCGTAACGAGGGGTGAATGAAAACATCCATCAGGGAGTAATAGGCGGGCATGTCTTTGTGGGGGATGTGCCCGGTGATAATGATTGGCAATTGTGGATTAGTGTTTTGAAACTCTTCAAAGGTTTTTTTATCTTCACCCTCTCGCACTTCGCCGATAAGGAGCAGGGCTGCGGGAGTTTGTTTCGCTATTTGCGCGTAGCCACCCAGTAGGGCGGTCAACCCCTTCTTTTCTCGTAGTTCCCCAACGAAACCAATGACCTTGTACTTATTACTTTCGACACTTAATGCGTCTGCCAAGATTTCATTCCTTGCCATTGGCTTGAAGTGTTCAGTGTCTATTCCGTTCGGGATGATG
>JBAIYF010000615.1:0-3963 GCA_037916115.1 Anaerolineales bacterium | reverse complement strand
TGCTCATGCTGTTTACTTTGTGAAATTCCCGATCTCGTACACGCTTCCAAAAAAGGAGGGGGTGGCTTTCATGGCGTAGACGGAATTTTTCTTGAACACTTTTTCCGCGGCTTCGCGCACCTGGATCTCAGTGGAGAAGTGATGCTCGCGGATGTTATACCCGAGCAGGCGGAACATGAAGACCATGAAAGGACGTTCCACTGGCACGCCATACACGATCTGCCCGCCCGGTTTGAGCACACGCTTGATCTCTTTGAATGCCTGCTCCAATTCCGCGGGCTTTAGGTGTTCAAGAATGCTGATTAGCAGGACGGTGTCGAACTGGTTGTCTTCATAGGGCATTTCAAGGACGTTGCCATTGCGCAGGTCGGGCTGGATATTTCTTGCGGCAAAGACTTCTTTGATGACGTTCACATCACAGGTGAGGTCCAGCCCGTAGATTTTTTTGTACTTATCGTTCAGGTTCAAAAAGGTGAGCCCGCTTCCAAACCCGACCTCAAGAATGTTTTCGCCGCCCCGGCATTGATCGAGGCACAGTTCCACACGGCGGCGGTACATGCCGCCAAAAACCGGCAGATAGTAAAAGATCACGGAGTAGATTTTTTCCACCCCTTTATATTCTTTGTATGGCAGCAGTTTGAGTTTTGTTGTCATGAGAATCCTGTCTGTGTTTGAGATTATACGAACTTGATTCTTCTTGCGGCGAAAGCCACCATGCGAAGAAGTAAAAGCCCGTGCTTCCAGCGGGAAATGTTTGTGGTGCCGTACACACGTTCGCGGTAACGGATGGGCATATCCACGATCCTGAGGTTGAGTTTTGCCGCGCCGAAGATCAGGTCAAAGTCACCGAATGGGTCAAAGTCGCCAAAGTATGAGCGGTTGGCGGCGATCTCCTCATAGTCTTTTCGCCACATAACCTTTGTGCCGCACAAGGTGTCCTTGATGGATTGTCCCAACAGCCAGGAGAAAGCCAGGCTGAAGAACTTGTTGCCGAGAAAGTTGAGCGTGCGCATGGCTTCCTTCTCCATCGGGTAAACGAGACGCACGCCATTGATGAACTCGCCTCTGCCGGAGGTGATCGCTTCATAGAAACGGGGCAGGTCTTCCGGCGGGACGGTCAGGTCGGCGTCGAGGATCATGAGAATGTCGCCGGAGGCTTTCTCAAACCCGAGACGGATGGCATCGGCTTTGCCAATGCCCGGTTGGCGGAAGAGCAGGCTGGGGGTCTCGGGGTGAAGCGCCATTTCTTTTTCGATCGTCTCATAGGTCTTGTCGCGGGAATGTCCTTCCACGAAGATCAACTCGGTCTTTGAACCCATTTGCGGAACGCGCTCGAAGATATTTTTGATATTGCCTTCTTCATTGCGCGCGGCAACCACAACAGAAACACTGGGTTTTTCAACAGGTTGTCCTGCAGGGCGGGCGATCAGAAAATTGGACAAAGCCAGGCTTTGGAAGGGCCACAAGCGTACGAAATATTTATTTGCCAACCCGCCAAGGGGCAGAGGCCAGAGCACTTCGGTCGTATGACGAATGGTTTCAAAACCGGCTAATTGCAGAAGGTTTTTTACATCATCCACGGTTAGCCAGTTTTGGGCGAGCATGGGGGCGGCGAGGTTTAGCCCCTGTGCAAGGGCGAGGGGAATCTGCCAAAGATGGCTGTAAAAATTCAGAATAATGCGTGTGTGCGGTGTACAAAATGTGCGGATTTGCTCGAACGTTCGTTGAACATCCCACAGGTCGTTGATGGTATCCGAAAGGATGATGATATCGAATTCACCATTGAGGCTTGAAAGATCGTGTGCGTCCAATAGGTGATACTCAATCTCAGGGTGACGCTGTTTTGCGCGCGTGATCATTTCGGGGGAGAAATCCACACCAACCCCGCGGGAAGGTTTCAGGTGGGAGATCAAACTCCCCATGCCGCAGCCGATCTCAAGGATGCGCTGGTCTGCCGGGACAAGGAATTGGTAGTATTCCACAAGGCGTTTGTGGTACCACTTTCCCATACCATGCCAGGCGTCACGTTTTTTTGCAACACGGTTCCAGTGTTCAATGCGGGTCTGTTGATAATTTTGTCCGGCGCTGTCAAAAACAGGATTGGATGTCATTTGGATGATTCGTCTCTACTTGAAAAGTGGGTTATAATTCAACGACTGAATTTTGGAATTATAAAGCATGAGTGTTGAATCTACAAACGAAGAAATCCGTGAACTGACCCTTTTGGAGCAGATCGAGAATGACCCCGATGTGAACCAATCTGCCCTCGCCACCCAGTTAGGCGTGGCAGTGGGTACGGTCAACTGGCATATCAAACGTCTGATCGCAAAGGGCGCTCTCAAGGTCTCCCGCGCCGAACGCAAAAAACTGCGTTACATCATCACGCCCGAAGGGCTTGCCCTGCGCGCGCGCCTTGCCGTCAATTATGTCGAGCAGTCCTTTTCTGTGTATCGCCGTACGCGTCAAAAAGTGAAGGATCTGCTTCACAAGGTGCAAAAAGCCGGTTATGACCGTGTGCGCATTGTCGGTTCGGGCGATGTGGCAGATATTTGCAAATTGACCTGCATCGAGCAAGGCATTTCAGTGGTGCATGATAAATCTGTTCCAGCGCTTATACTGGATGGATACCGGGTGAGACTGGAAGGCTTGGAATAATGTCCGAACGCCACATTCTCATCACCGGCGGGGCGGGCTACATCGGTTCTCTCCTGACCTCGGAACTGCTTCGGCAAAATTACCGGGTCACCCTCCTGGACTCTTTGCTCTTCGGCGGTGAAAGCATTCTGCCGTTCATGAGTCACCCCAATTTTCACTTCATCAAATCCGATGTGACCGAACCGCGCGCCATCCGTGATGCCGTCAAACGTGACTGGCAGAAGCCGGATGCAGTGGTGCATCTGGCCGGCATCGTCGGTTTTCCGGCGTGCCAGGCGGTTGGCAAGCAGGTGGCGTGGAAGTACAACGTCGAGGCGACGAAACTGGTTTTCGAGCAGTCTGCAGACCTGGGCGTGGAACGATTCGTGTTCGCATCCACCTACAGCAATTACGGTTACTCCGAAGATGGCAAACCCGTCACCGAAGAGACTCCGCTTCATCCCCAATCGCTTTACGCCGAAACTAAGATCGCAGCCGAAGAATATTTGCTCTCGCAAAAAGATGCGGCGTGCGCACCCTTGCTCTTTCGCTTTGCCACCCTGTATGGAATTTCGCCCCGCACCCGCTTCGACCTGATCGTCAATCAGTTTGTGCTCGAAGCCTTTACCAAACGTCAGCTCATCATCTACCAGCGCGGATATTCGCGTTCCTTCGTCCACATCCGCGACGTGGTGCGCGGTGTCATCATGGGCTTGGAAGCGGAACAAAGCAAGATCCGCGGGCAGGTCTTCAACCTCGGTACGGATAATGGCAATTACTCAAAGAACGACATTGTTGGGTTTGTTCTCAAACGCATGCCCGAAACCATCGTTGAATACAAAGACCTGACCTTTGGCGGCGACATGCGCGATGTGACCGTCTCCTTCGAGAAGATTCGCCGCGTGCTCGGCTTTGAAACCACCCTCAACGTCGATGACGGTGTGCGTGAAGTTCTATTTGCATTGAAGAGCGGCTTGATTCGCAATCCAACCGAAGACCGATACAGAAACGCGCAATTTATTGTGCAATAATATTTTGTCATTGCGAGGAGGGCGCTCTTTCCGACGACGTGTGCCCGTTAGGGTAAGCAATCTTATGATTAATTCATGGGATTGCTTTGGGCGAAAAGCATCGCCCTCGCAATGACAGATAAAATGGAGAAAACATGACAGAGAGTTTTTGGAAAAATAAAAGAATAATCGTCACCGGCGGCGGAGGTTTCCTCGGCTCGTTCGTTGTGGAAAAGCTAAAGGAACGCGGCGCGACGGACATCTTTATTCCGCGCAAGAAAGATTACGACCTGACCCAGCGTGAAGCCATCGAGCGTCT
>JBAIYF010000614.1:0-3984 GCA_037916115.1 Anaerolineales bacterium | reverse complement strand
TCGCCCTGTGTGTTTTCGCTTGTCCCTGCTTATGTTGGTTACCTCGGCGGCATTGCAGCAGGTGGCACAGTCCCAGATGAAAAACCAAGCCGCTGGCTCACTTTTTCTCATGGGCTTGCCTTTGTGCTTGGATTTAGCATTGTGTTCGTCCTGCTGGGTGTGGCGGCTTCCTTTGCAGGCGGCTTGCTTTACGACCTGCGCTACTGGCTTTCCAAGATCGGCGGCGTCATTGTTATTATCTTCGGTCTGCATATGATCGGCGTTTTCCACATCCCCTTCCTTGCATACGATACCCGTATACAAAAAGCCCCCGATCCAAAAATGGGATATGCCTCTTCTGCCATGATGGGAGTCTTTTTCTCGGCAGGATGGTCTCCTTGTGTGGGACCTGTCCTTGGAACGATTTTGACCCTTGCCATCAATGGCGGATCGATCTCTCAAGGTGCAGCGCTTCTTTCCTTCTACTCGGCTGGGCTCGCCATTCCATTCCTTCTCGCTGCACTTGGCATTGGTTGGGTCACCACTGTTCTGCGCAAATATAACAAAACCATGCGCTACGTGGAGATCGCCATGGGCGTCATTATGATCATCATCGGCTTCATGCTTTTCGCTGGCACGTTCGAGATCATCGCCCAGCGCGGACAGTTCTTCTTCATCGATTTTGGTCTGTAAAACGAGAGTAAAATACACATCCCGCAGGTCAGTGGACTTGACCCCTCCTGCGGGATTCTTGTTTCATTTGGGAGATGCTCCATGCTTAATGTAACCCTGTTTACCAAAAAAAACTGCCAACCATGCGACGACGTTAAGACTGATCTGCAGGAACTTCAATCCCAATATCCACACCGCTTGGCTGAAATTGATATTGAAACAGACTCTGCCTTGTACAATAAATACAAGGATATTGTTCCCGTCATAGAAGTAGGACCATATACAGTCAAAGCACCCATTTCACGCCAAAAACTTCAAATGACCCTTGGCGCCGCATCTGACCGGAAAAATCAACTTGAAACTCTTGGCGACCCCGTATACAACTATAAAATGAATAAAAGTAAAACCCTTACCCGCGGCGACCGCGTCTCGTTTTGGATCGCCAAACGCTACCTGCTAGTCTTGAACATTTTTATGCTTTTGTATGCAGGTCTGCCCTTGCTTGCGCCAACCTTGATGCACTTCGGCTTGGAAACCCCGGCGAATATCATCTACCGAATCTATAAGCCGCTATGCCATCAGTTCGGTTTTCGTTCCTTCTTCCTTTTTGGTGAGCAGCCCTTTTACCCGGCAGAGGAAGCGAAAATTGCCGGTTACAAAACCTTTGAAGAAGCCACCGGCATCACAGGTGTTAGCGATCCGTACAGCACCAGTCGTTTTGAAGCGCGGAATTACATCGGCAATGAAACTGTAGGGTACAAGACCGCCCTCTGCCAGCGCGACATCGCAATATATTTTGCCATCTTCATTTTTGGGGTTTTCTACGCAGCAACCGGGCGCAAGCTCAAATCGCTGCCTTGGGTGCTCTGGCTGCTGCTTGCCATTGCACCCATCGGCTTGGATGGCTTCTCCCAACTTTTCAGCCAGTTCAATTGGGACTGGCTCTCAAACCTGATTCCCTACCGTGAAAGCACGCCGTACCTGCGCGTGCTGACCGGCTCGCTCTTTGGTTTCTTCACCGCCTGGTTCGCTTATCCCAACATCGAAGAATCCATGCGCGACACCCGCCAGTATTACATCAAAAAAACCGCAGTGATCGAGGTTTCAGAATAATGCCATTTGCTGAAACGAATGGACTGCGTTTTTACCAGTTCGATATCTTTCAAAAAAACATACTCAATGCTGTACTCACACGCCGGGGCGGAGTAAGCCCCGAGCCGTGGGCATCTTTGAATTTGAGCATATCAGTTGGTGATGATCCTGCCCGCGTGGCGGAGAACCGGGTACATGTGTTCAATTCGCTTGGACGCAACCCCGCCTCTCTCCACGACGTTTGGCTGGTCCACGGCACAGACGTTGTCTTCGCTGAAAGTCCGCGCCCATTAAAAGACGAAGTTCAGAAAGCCGACATCATTTTTACCAATAATCCCGAGGTGACCCTGTTCATGCGCTTTGCGGATTGTGTTCCGCTTTTATTCCACGACCCTAAAAAGAACGTGATCGGAATTTCTCACGCTGGTTGGATGGGTACCGTGAAGGGAGTTGCGGAAGTTTCCATTCAGGCGATGCAGGAGCGTTACGGCTCAAATCCGTCGGATGTGGTGGTGGGCATTGGTCCATCCATCAGCGTGGAGCAGTACGAGGTGGGCGAAGAGGTTGCGGCGAAATTCCGTGAGAAATACGGCGCAGATGCGGAACAGGTCGTTCAAGTCCGTGATGGAAAGACCTATCTCGATTTGTGGACAGCGAATGCCCTGCAATTGCGCAAGATGGGTGTGGAGCAGATCCAGATTTGCGGCTTATGTACTGCCAGCAATTTGGAGGACTGGTATTCCCACCGTGCCGAAAAGGGTAAGACCGGTCGCTTCGGGGCGCTTTTGGCAATGGCGTAAAAACTATCCGGATTGATAAGCCCATATCGCTGACTCAGATTGAGGGTCGGCAGTGAGGCGGGTACAATTAAGTCATGAATGATTTATCAGCATCCATTCGAGAGAGATACTTAAGAACGTTGGATAGAATCGCATCCGCCGCAAAAAAAGCGGGACGAAATCCGGAAGCGGTGAAATTGGTTGTTGTTACCAAAGCCCAACCGGTGGAGGTGGCTGCCGCCGCGATCGAGGCTGGGGCGCGGTTCCTTGGCGAGAACTACGCCGAAGAGGGTGTTACGAAAATTCAATCTTTGCAAAAAAGTTCTGCGGTAGAATGGCATATGATTGGTCATGTGCAAAGCCGAAAAGCGGCACTTGTAGCTGGGCACTTTAACTTTATGCACTCGCTGGATAGCCTGAAACTCGCCAGGCGGCTCGACCGTTTTTGCGCCGAGGCGGGCAGGAATCTGCCGGTTTTGCTGGAGTTCAATGTTGGCGGCGAGGAGAGCAAAGGCGGCTGGGAAGCCTGGGATGAAACCCGCTGGCAGAGTTTAACTGGAGAAATTGCGGAGGTCCTTGCCTTGCCGAACTTGCAGGTGCGCGGTTTGATGTCAATGCCGCCATTGGGCGAGAATGCGGAGTTTTCCCGCCCTTACTTTCAAAAACTTCGCCGTTTACAGGAGTACTTGAAAGAGCAGTTTCCGCAGGCAAATCTTTCCGACCTTTCAATGGGGACGAGTTCGGATTATCAGGTAGCAGTTGAGGAAGGCGCGACGTTTGTACGCGTGGGCACGGAGATCGTTGGACCAAGAAATTATCAATGATGTGGAGTATTCATGGATAGTAACGCAATCATTTCGCTTTTCATTCTTTTGCTTAATTTTTTTGTGTGGGTTGTCATCGCAAATTCGATCCTGTCTTTTTTTCTGCCTCCGTTTCACCCGGTGCGTGAGGCTCTTGAACGAATTGTTGGTCCTTTTTTGAACCCGATCCGCAATATGATGCCCGCCGCGGGCGGCATGGATTTCAGCCCTTTGATCTTGATCCTGGCGATTGAATTCGTCACCATTCTTTTACGATCCCTGATGTGAGGTGAAAAATGTCAAGAGAATATGTTTTGCATGATGGCAAGCGCGGTGCAGCTTTGGCTGTGCGGGTTACTCCCCGTGCAAGCCGCAATGAGATCGCCGGGGTTTTGAACGATGGAACCATTAAAGTGCATATTGCCGGAGACCCGACGGACAACAACCTGAATTCTGAATTGGTTGCCTTCCTTGCAGAGGTGCTGGGGGTACCCAAGACGCGCCTCGAAGTTGTGGCTGGCGAGTCGGGCAGGGATAAACTCGTTTCTGTTCTTGATATGGATGTTGAGACGGCTCATCAGCGCATTGTGGCGCATATGGATTAGAAGTTTCCCCATCTTGCAGTTTACGTCCATGAAGCAGGCTTTCTTGTTGGAGAG
>JBAIYF010000613.1:0-6459 GCA_037916115.1 Anaerolineales bacterium | reverse complement strand
ATATCCACCAACACCTTGCCGTTCAGGTTCGCCTCACCCGCCAGCTTTAATGCTTCGATGGACACCGAGCCAGATGTGGCATTGAACAGGATTTCTCCGAACGCCGCGGCTTCAGCAAACGTCCCGACCTTCACCGCCTCATGCTTCAACTTGAGTTTGTCTCCGCTCTTCGAAACGTCTCTCGTCCCGATCATGACCTCATGACCCAACTCCGCCAGCCGGTTGCTGATCGCCAGTCCCACCATGCCTGTGCCGATAACTCCGTATTTCATATTTGTTTCTCCTTTTGGGGCAGCGGACCTTTTCCACCACCGTTGTGTTTTTTGGGCTTGTGTGCTACGATACAGACCTGTATCGATATAGCCCCAGTATACGATACAGACTTGTATCGTGTCAAGAGGAGAATTTCGTGAAAAAAGAGATCACCCCCAAAGACCAGGTCTTTCAGACCGCCTCAAAACTTTTCTATCAGCATGGCTACCGCGCCATTGGTGTGGATACCATTGCCGCTGAATCAGGCATCGGCAAGATGACGCTCTATCGTCATTACCCATCCAAGGACGATCTCATCACCGCCTATCTCAAAGACAGCAACGAATTGTTCTGGAACAACTTCGAAGCGCTCACCAAAGACGCCCCCACCGCACGCGCGAAATTAATGGCTTTCTTTGAGTCTTTGCAGGAGTATGTGAATACACCCGCCTGTTATGGCTGCCCATTCCTCAATGTGGCAACTGAATATCCCGAAACCGATTATCCCGGTCACCAGGTGGCGCTCGAGCATAAACAATCGGTGCGTGCAAAATTCCGTCAACTGGCAAAGGAAGCGGGTGCAAAGAAGCCTGATGTGCTTGCCGACCAGCTCTTCCTTCTCATGGATGGTGCCTACATGGCATCGCGCATGTTCGGGGCGAACAATCCCGCTGCACATGTCGCTTCCGCCGCACGGACGCTGATCGAAGCAGCAGTTGAATAAAAAAAAGAGACGGTCACCTATTATGGTGACCGTCTCTTTTTCAACCGCCTGTTCCAGCGCCGCTGGGTTTCCTGCGGTACAAGCTCAATGCCGTCAGATCGTCGAACTGGTCGGCATCGCCAATGAATGCCTTAACATCTTCCATCAACCTGCCAGCCACGTCTTCCGGCTGTTCGGCGTGTTTGAGCAAAAGTGAAAGCATCTTTTCTTCAGAGAAGGCTTCACTTTTTTCATTGCGGGCATCCGTGAACCCATCGGTATAGGCAAAGAGGAGGTCGCCGGGTTTGAGTTCGACCTCGCCGATCTCAAAGTTCAGGTTTTCTTCGATGCCGATCACGGGTCCGGTGGGTTTGAGGCGGGTTTTGATCCCGCCTTCTGATATTAATACAGGAGGCTCATGTCCTGCGTTGATATAGATCATTTTGCCATCCTGCGGATTGAACATGCCAAAAAATACTGTGGCAAACATGCCCGAAGAACCGTGTGTGCGAGCAATGTACTGATTGGTGGTCTGGATGGCATTGAGCAGAGGCTGGGCGCCAACCCCAAGAGTATGTGAACGGCGAATCGTAGTGATGGTGGCAAGGTCGCTGTCGCTCTTATCCTGGGCAGGCGGTGTGTAGGTTGCGGCGTTTACATTGGCAAAGGCGCGGATCAGCGTACGGAAGATGGCCATGTACATCGCCGCACCGATGCCTTTATCACACACATCCGCCACGACCAGCGCGATGCGCGCGCCGTTCGAGACAGGGAAAACGTCATAGAAATCGCCTGCAACCTCACGGGCCGATTGAAAGCGGACATCGATATTCCACCCCTCTACCTGCGAAAAATCGGCGGGTAGAAAACTTTGTTGAATGTGGCGGGCAATGGCAAGTTCGTTCTCCGCCAATTGTTTGGCTGAATAAAAATTTTCAAAGACCGCCCATGCCAGCGCCAGCTCGGTCACGGTGAAGGCAAATGGGGTAAGGTCGAGGTATGGGATGGGGCTGTTGCCGGTTATATACAATGCGTTGCCCACCCAGGGTGCCAGCGTTGCGATCAGCATGGCAAATGCCTGCCGCCGATACGAACCCTGTTTGCGAAAGAAAGCCTGCACCAACACCCCGGCGCCGATCAACAGTAAGAGGTAGGAATAGCCTGTGTGAACGAAGAACCAAAACCCATATGAAACACCCAGCGCTGAAAATGCATCCTGCTGGTTGATGTAGTATTCATTCCAGATCAATCCGTGCCATTTTGTGGTGAGTGCCAACACAATGGTGATCACGGGAATCACGCCCGACAATATCAGGTAGCGGCGCGGGATGGAGCGAATGATCTCGGCGAAACTAATAGAGAACAGCAGGAAGGTGTATGAGATGGAGGCGATCCCAATATATTGAATAACGCCCCAAATGTATTTGGTCTCAAGGTCAGCACCCATGATCTCCAGTGCGTACCCGGCAGACCAGATGATGATGGAAAGTGACATGATAAACAAGGGCAGCGCGCCCTTGATCGTACGATTGGTCCATGTATAGATGGCGATCAGCGCTGAAACAACAACCACGCCCACCAACGGCAGAATGAATGAAGAGTATGTAAAGTTCATGGTCAGCGCATCTGTTTCTTCGCCTTGGCAAGCAGGCGCCGCACATAAGGGATCTGTTCTTCCATGGCTTTTTCCCCCTGTTCAATAATGAACGGGAACTGGCTGGTGTCGAACAAGCTGATCGGCTTATCAAATTCTGGAAAGACCGGAACGATCTCGGAATGATGCACCGCGTTATGGAAGGCGAAGTTGGATTTATAGAGCGAATTCGTGATGATCACATTGGCATGGAAGACATAATCGGTCAGCGAGGTTACATTTTCGGGGGGCGCGTCTTGAAAACCCATCGCTAAGATCACTTGTGCTCCCTCTTTGATCGCCACATCCACCGGCATGGGCGAAGAGACTGCCCCATCGATCAACAATCGACCGTTGACCCTGTGCGCAGTCCAAATTGCGGGGATGGCAAGGCTGGCACGGACAGCATCCACGATCTTGCCCTCGCCAATGGGAGTTTCTTCACCGGTATGGAAATCGGTGGTCATCAGCCTGAGGATCATTTTGGTATCGGCGAAGGTTTTATCACCAAAAACCTTGTACAAGCCCGCCATGATGGCTTTGTCTGAAAAGACGCTGAAGGTTTCCTTGAAATTGAACAGACGCGGAAAGAAAACGCTCAATAATCCACGCCAGTTCTGTTTCAGCATCGTTTCCTTGTTCCACAATTGGGTAGTGTATTCGATGCATTGTTCAGGCGTAAAGCCCAACGCCATGGTGGCGGCATACAATGAGCCACCGCTCGAGCCGACCACCATATCAATGGGAATACCCGCACGGTCGAGTGCCTTCCATGCCCCCAAAGCAGCTGCACATTTGGTCGAGCCGGAACCGATAACCAGCGCCACACGCGGATTGGGTCTACGCTGACGTTTTATGCTTGTTGTGCTCGGGGAGGATGCTGGAGTCATTTCAGATTACCCAAAACTGGCAAGTGCTTCGTCAACGGTCGGGAATATCTTGATGATATTGTGGAATCCTGACATATGAATGATCTTATCAACAGCAGGTGAAGTTGCCGCGAAACGTACATCACCACCGCGAGCACGTGCTTCTTTAATGCTCAACAAAATGGCGCGTAACCCGGCACTGCTCATAAAATTGACCCCTGAAAAATCCACCACAACATCTATCTGACCTGCATGTACGATCTTGTTGACAGTTTCGGTCAACTTGGGGGCAGACACAGCATCAAGGGCGCCATTGAGGGTAACGACATCAACTTCGCCTTTGACGATCTTTATTTTCATCATATAAATCTCCTGCGTCATTTAGTTACTAAAACAAAAAAGCACGCCAATTGCTCCGCAAAAAACTTGGCAGAGAACCTCCCTGACGCAGGTTATATTTTAGCTCAATTGTATTAACATGCGTATGCTTAGCGCAGAACTGAATATTAAGAGACGACCATTTCAAATATAACCGTCTCGTTGTGTCTTATAACCATAAAAGCAAGGCTATTGTATTCTCCAACGTCTCATCTGCAACGATTTGCAATTTGGTCGAACAGCCTGCCGTAGGCAATTTGACTGATCTCGTCTGGGGCGAGAAAATCGTAGTGAATATAGACCTCTTATAGTTTTTCCATTCCTCAGGAACAAAATTTCCCAACCTGGCGTCCTTGCCATATCTTAGATAAAAAGGAAACTCACTTATGAAACATACTTTGTATCTGTTGTTGGCGGCTGTATTTGTTCTCTCAGCTTGCTCCACCACTGCCCCCGAAACGCAGTCTGCGCCTCAGCCCGTGGACCCTGCCGGTTCCACCATGCCTGCCCTAACTGACCCAAATCAGCCGATCTCGGTCAAAGCCGGTGAAGTATTTATGATCGTCGTCGAAACCAATCCTTCCACTGGCTATCATTGGGAGGTGGTTGGTGAACCGAATGGCATTGAAGTCATTTCGCGTGAATACACAGCTTCAGAACCGGTCATGCCCGGCTCCGGCGGTGTGGAAGTGTGGACACTGAACGCAGTTTCTCCGGGAGAGACTTCCTTCGTCCTCGGAAACTATCCTCCCGGTGATGGCACTTCCTACGAACAGGAAACACGCTTCACCATCAATATCGAATAAACCATTCATAAAGCAAAAATCATTTTCAAGAAAGAGCAGACTGGACCAGTCTGCTCTTTTATTTTTCTCTTGACAGATATATTTTGTCTAATATAATTAGAAAAAACTAACATTATTAGACAAAATGAAAAAGACCAAACCCACATCCCCCCGCATCCAGCAAAAACACGAAGCCGCCACCCAAGTCATCCTCAATACAGCCCGTATCATCATGCGCGAAGAGGGTGTTGCCGCGCTTTCCATGCAGGAACTTGCCCGCCGCATGGACATGCGTGCCCCATCCCTCTACAACTACTTTTCCAGCAAAATGGAAATCTACGACACGCTCTTTCGTCTCGGCATCACCCTGTACGATGCCCATCTACAGGAAGCGCTCAAAACATCCAAAGGAGCGCACGATGAAATGCGCATCGTCATCGAAAGTTATATGTCCTTCGCGCTGGCAAACCCCGAACTTTATCAACTTTGCTTCGAACGCCCCGTACCGGGCTTCGTACCATCCAAAACAAGCCTCGATCTCAGTTTTAGTATTCTCGAAAAAGCCTACACACGTGCAGCACAATTCAAGAAACAACTCAACACAAAACTCACTGCTCAACAGATCGTGAACATGGTTATTGCCATCGCACATGGGCTCACCGCTATGCATCTCGCCAACGAGCCGCAACTTCCCATCGGGCAGGGGCGCTTCGGCTCACTGATCCCAACACTAGTAGACGTATTTGAAATTTCAATGCCCGCCAAAGGAGAAACGAAATGACCGCCTTATCCGTATCCCAAACTTCCACCCGCGCCGAATCCATTCCATATACCAATGCGGATGAAGCCCACCGCCTCATGACCGAAGCCTTTGCCCGTTTGCTCACCCTGTTGGAATCTCTCAACGCCGACGATTGGTCCAAACCCACCGCTTGCACAGAATGGGATGTACATGACATGGTTGCGCACCAAGCTGGCGGGTATTTAAGCGGAGTCAGCCTGGGCGAGATGCTTCGGCAATATGCCCGCATCCCCAAGAAAGGACAACTCCCCGAAGACGCCATCAACGAATTACAGGTTGGCGAACGCAAACACATGACACCCCAAAACTTGATTGCCGAATTAAAGCAAGTTGGCGCAAAAGCCATTCACAACTGGGCATACAGATTCAACGGTATTAAATGGTTTGCCATGCCACATCCCGTTGGCGGATTCATGTCTCTGCGCTATCTCATGTGGGTCACCCACAGCCGCGATACCTGGATGCACCGCATGGATATTTGCCGTGCCACGAACCGTCCCTTCGAGCAGACGCGCGAACACGACGGGCGTATCGTGGAGTTGGTGGTTTTGGATGTGTCCAAGAAATTACGCAAACGTCTCAATGGCAAAGCCATCACCCTTACACTGAAGGGAATTGCTGGTGGAGAGTGGCAGATCGGGGACGGCGAAGCAGTTGCCAATCTGGAAATGGATGCGCTGGATTTCAATATCCTTGTTTCCGGCAGGTTCTCCTTTGAAGAAGGCATGCAGCGTGCCCGCATTTCCGGCGATAGATCTGTGATCGAAAAAGCATTTAAAGGTCTGCTCGTTTTGTATTGATCGGATCGCCAAGCTATGCAACAAAAGGAGTCAAACTTTTGGGTATAATTGAACTATCGCCCTGATAGTTCAATGGACAGAACAAGGCACTCCTAAGGCTTAGATGTAGGTTCGATTCCTACTCAGGGCACATTTGTCCAAACAAAAAGATAAGGATTTCATAAGTACAAAAAATTACTCTTGACATTTGCTCGCGGTCAGTGTATTATTACAACCGTTGACCGCCAGGGTGCCCCC
>JBAIYF010000612.1:0-2334 GCA_037916115.1 Anaerolineales bacterium | reverse complement strand
CAACCTGGTGATGATCTACCTGCTGGCGGTGGTCATTGCCGCCATTTATCTTGGGCGCGGACCCGCCATTATGGCGTCGATTCTGGGTGTTCTGGCATTTGACTTTTTGTTCGTTCTCCCTTATTTCACCTTTGCCGTGTCGGATACACAATACATCATCACGTTCATTGGCTTATTTTTAGTGGGAGTCGTTATCAGCCAGTTGGCGGCTCGGGCGAGCGAACAGGCAGAGGCAGCGCGTCAGCGTGAGGCGGAGACGGCGGAGCTATATGACCTGAGTCGCGATCTGGCATCCGCCGCGAATCTTGAATCCATTTTAAGTGTTCTGCAAAAACATCTCGAACAAACCTTCAATCGAATCATTGCGGTTCTGCTGCCAGAATCGAATCGTCTCGTGACTCGCGTGCTCAGCAAAGGGATGCTTTTGAATGAAGAGGAACTGGCTGTGGCAGATTGGGTGTATCGCCACGCCGAGCCCGCAGGGCGCCACACCAACACCCTGCCTGCGGCGCAATTGCGATACCTGCCGCTAAAAACATCGCATGGTGTGGTAGGTGTACTTGGTGTGGGAAAGGCAAAAACATCAGACTCAGACCTCTCACCCGCCCAACGCCGATTGATGGAAGCGTTTGCAAACCAAGGCGCACAAGCCATCGAACGCGCACAGCTTGAAGAACAAAACCGTCAGATCGCATTATTGCAGTCGGCAGAGAAATTGCAAAACACTTTGCTCAACTCCATTTCGCATGATCTGCGTACACCGTTGGTTGCCATCACGGGCGCGCTTTCGGCACTCGATGAAAAAGATGTGGAGATCGATGAACCAACCCGCAATACGCTGATCGAAAACGCACGCGATGAAGCAGATCGGCTCAATCGTCTGGTTGGAAACCTCTTGAACATGACCCGCATTGAAAGCGGCGCGATCAAACTTCGGCTTGAACCCTGCGACGTGCAGGATCTGATCGGCACAGCCATCGAACAACTGGGCAAACGCGCTGAAAAGAATCATATCAAAGTGGATGTACCTGCAAACTACCCGCTCGTGCCCATGGACTTCACGCTCATGGCGCAGGTCGTCGTCAATCTCTTGGAGAATGCGATCAAGTATTCGTCGCAGGATTCGTGGATCGAAGTCACGGCTTCTTCGAATGGATCAAATGCCCGCCTCCAAATTCTGGACCGGGGAGTTGGGATTCCGTCCGATGACCTTTCCCGCGTCTTCGACAAGTTCTACCGAGTCCAACTCCCTGAAAGTATCGGCGGCACCGGGCTGGGACTCTCCATCAGCAAGGGCATCGTCGAAGCGCATGGCGGCAACATCCGCGCCACGAATCGCGATGGCGGCGGCACAATTTTGGAAGTTGAATTACCATTGGGAGCATGACACCCAGCAATCAACGCGTTTTGGTCGTGGATGATGAAGCGCCTATTCGGCGTTATTTACGCGCCGCATTAAGCTCGCAAGGATTTGCTGTGTTTGAATCTGCTCTGGGGGAGAAAGCCGTTCAGGCTGTGCTCAGCCACCGCCCCGACATCATCATCCTTGACCTAGGTTTGCCCGACATCGACGGCATCGAAGTGACACGCCGCCTGCGCGAGTGGAGTCAAACGCCCATCATCATTCTCTCCGTCCGCGAAGCCGAACAGGATAAGATCGCCGCGCTCGACGCCGGAGCCGATGATTACCTCACCAAGCCCTTTGGCACAGGCGAGCTTCTCGCGCGAATGCGAGTCGCGTTGCGCAAACAAACGTCAACGGCGAATGAACCGGTCTTTGAATCCAAAGGCTTGAGCATGGATTTCGCCCGCCGCCTGGTTATGGTGAGCGAAAAAGAGATCCAACTCACGCCGACGGAATATGACCTGCTCAAAATTCTGGTGACCCATGCAGGCAAAGTGATTACGCATCGTCAATTGCTCAAACAAGTTTGGGGCGAAGGCTACGACGATATGCACATCTTGCGCGTCAACATCAGCAACCTGCGCGGCAAGATCGAACCCGACCCTTCACGCCCAACATACATTCATACCGAGCCAGGCGTGGGGTATCGGTTAAAGGTCTAGCTTTTGTTTTCAGTTAAAGCATGCCCATGGAAGCATTCTATCGTTGACGAAATGACGAAAAAACGCTCCATTGTGTACACCCCTGCCCTTGCGGATTTTATGGTGATTCACAAAAGCCTTGCACCTGCGCTCCCGCTGTAGTGACTAAATATCAAAAGCGCATCTCCGGTCCCATCCTCGACCGTATTGATATCCACATCGAAGTTCCCAGAGTGGATTATGAAAAACTCAGCGGAGATCGTTTGGGTGAATCCAGCGAGTCGATTC
>JBAIYF010000611.1:0-1765 GCA_037916115.1 Anaerolineales bacterium | reverse complement strand
AGAAGAACACGAGAAGTAATAATAATAGACGATGGACGACAGACCATGATTTGTGGTCTATCGTCCATCGTTTGTTTTAAAAGAACCAATGCCCCACTAGTGCAGACGCCAAGGTCATACTGATGTTGTCAATATCCTTATAATGCAGCGACTCGACCGCCGCCCCCACCAGCGAAATGACCGTTAGCGGCAGCAAGTACGAATTAAGCGGCGCGGCAAACACACCTGCACTCACGTAAATATACAGAATCACCGCCGACATCACCCAGCCGCCCACGAACACGCTCACCATCCCCGCCACGGACTTATCCTTGCTCCACGGCAGTTTCGGCGAAGCGATGCGCCGACCAAAGATGTCCGCCACGCCGTCACCGCCGCACATCATCATCAAGGCGATAATGCCAATGGGCGATTCGCGCCAGTAAACCAATGTCAACACCACGAACATAATTCCATAATACAACGGACCGCGCAGAATCTCCTTCGGGTCGCCGGTGCGAGACATGGCATCCACCGAGGCTTTGTCTTTCAAAATCCCAAAGCCGATCAACGCGAACTGCACCGTGATCGCGAACGGCACCAATGCCGCCAACCATCGGGCGGAGGGAGCATCGTCGAAAAAGAACCAGCACAAAACGAAGATCGGACCCGTGCCGATATGGATCAACTTGCGGCTGAGCTTGCTTTCGATCCAGCCGCGATGGGCAAAGAAATCCATCAGGCGCAAAAATCCAAGCGCAATGGCAAACGTAAGAGCGAGGGCGATGTAGTTGTTCAAAGGGGAACTCCTGAAAAGATTTGACGATGGACCATAGACGATAGACCGCGGACGATCTTTTCCATCGTCAATGGTCTGTCGTCCATCGTCGCTATTTATAACCCCGCACCCGCTATCAAAGACTCCCAATTTTCAAAATGCGGCACATCCGCCTTGCGGAACGCCTCCGCTTTTTGCGCAATGCCCGAAGTCAGCCCGAGCGTATGCACACTCACCCCAAAGCCAGCCTCGCGCAAAATTTCTCCCGCCGCACGTGTCGCGCGGACTCCGCCCATCGTATCTTCGATCACGTACAACTCAAATGATTTCGGCAGCTCGCTGAACCTTCCATTCAACTGACCCGAAGTCTGCCACTCATACGCCGCATTCAACGCCAATAACTCGTCGCCCGTCCACGCCGCGAGGATTCCCGCCAGCGCATGGAACGGCGACGGCTTCATCAAAGTCGCCGGGTTCAAGCCATGCTGCGCCGCAATGTACTCCAACTTCCCAAACGCCACCAACGGAATATCCGCCAGCCCCGCCAACTCCAACCCCAACTCCGCTTCGGGCGCGTAGCCCACATGCGAACCGTCCCACTCGCGCGGCGGCTTCGAAGGGCGGGCAGTAAAGCCTGTGATGGAATTCCTCTCGTGCCTTAACCTCTCGCGGATTTCTTCACTGATGTTAGCCTTATCCTCCGTCAGCAAAAGGGATCGCGCCTCAAACTCCGCCGGTAGTTGATATGTGGACCCAAACGTTTCACTCCCGAGAGTGAAGTGCTGAAACGTGCGAAACGTGTGCGACTTATACACATTACGTGACTCGCTCATCAAATTCTTGCGCAACTCACTCGGTATCGACGGAAAACATCCCTGCTCGTATGCCGCTTCGACGGGGTACATTCCATCCACCAACTCAAAGGCTGGGATGGATAAATGCTTCGGCTCCTCCACCTTGCGCTGACCTTGAATCTGCTCTCCGGCAACAAACGGGTCAGCCGATAAA
>JBAIYF010000610.1:0-5917 GCA_037916115.1 Anaerolineales bacterium | reverse complement strand
ATGGACGTATTGCTTAAGGCTGTGTGCCGTTCGTGTATAAACGGTTGTAGACGATATAAATTTCGTAGATGTTTCGAATATAGTTGCGCGTCTCTTCAAAGCGCACACTCTCCAGGAAAAGATCCGGGTCGTTACCTGCAAGTTCCTGCCAGGCAATGGCGTTGCCGGGACCACCATTATAGGCGGCGAGTGTGGCGTAAAGGTCACCGCCGAGCAAGGTGCGGTTTTTTGCAAGATAGTGTGTGCCAAAAAGAACGCTTATATAGGGGCGGTATAGATCTTCTTCAGTGTAGTTGGCTGGTTTACCCAACTCTGAAGCGATCTGCGCGCCGGTAGGGGCAATGATCTGCATCAACCCGTGTGCCCCTGCGCTCGAACGTACAAACCCTTCGAACAGACTTTCCTGGCGCATCACACTGTAGACGAATAGAGGATCGAATTCCTCTGCCTGCGCGTTTGGAATGACAAGGTCTGGATAATACAAGCCGTATCGTACATGACTGAAGTAGGCAGGAGCCATCATGGACTCAGTATGCTCATCCAACCCGGCAATAGTCAACACCTGGCGGGCGGCAAAGATCGCAGACCGGTACATACCAAGGTCAAGCAGATAGTTTGCCAGTCGGTAACTATTGACAGCATCGCCGTTGGTCTCTAATTCCTTTCGCAGGTTCTCAAACTCAAGGCGGGCGTTGTCAAGGTCGTCCAGTTCCCAAAACTCTCTGCCTCGAATGATGCGGGGATCTGAAGCGAGCGGGCCTAAACCACCCAAGTCTATATCGTTGCTGAGATTGAAGGTCAGCCGCATCCAAACCTCCGCGTCGGCACGGTCTTTTGCCATATCAACGGTCAGGTTTGCAGATGATGCTGAAGTAAAGGGACTTCGCCCCAGAAGCAGGTCGCGCGCGCGCTCACTGTAATAACCTCCGGGATTCAGGTTTTGCCCTTCGCGCCAGGCATCTTCTGCAGAACTGTTCTGCCCGAGTGCCTGATACGCCTTGCCGATCCATAATAACGCCCGGCTTTTTTCTTCCTCATTGATGGAAAGAGCCAGACTGCGTTTGAAATAATCCAGCGCCGGTTGATGATTTCCATGGCGGTACTCCACAATGCCCGAGAGAAACGCGGCATATGAGGCATCTTGAGAACCCGGATATTCCAATGTCACCCGTCCCCATGTTTCAATGGCTTTATCATATTGGGCATCGCGTTCGTAAATACGAGCTGCGCTCATTAAGTATTCTGAGGCTTGAGATGCGTTGGGGGAGAGCCGCACAAACTCTAGTAGAGTCTGGGCGGCTTTGGTGTAGTCGTTCTTTTGCGCCCATTCCAAAAACGCTTTTTCGCCCCAAGCATTGCTCCAGCGTGGGTGCGCCGAGTAGTTTGCAATGAAGATCTCGTAATCGGCAATGGCTTCATCGTAAAAACCGAGGCTGCTTTTGCATAATGCGCGATAATAGTAAGCAGTTCCGTCGTTGTCGGTGGGGTTGCCTTCCAAATAGCGGTCGAAGGCGGCAATGCCGACCGCGTACTGCCCGGCAAAATAATCCACCAATCCGCGGTCGAGTTCGCTGACTGTTCCACCCGCATCGAGCAAAGCAACCAAACTTAGGTATGAATAATAAGACAGGGGATAATTCTCAACGGAATAACGAAAACGCTCTATCGCTTCTGCATTTTGACCTTGTGCCTGATTTGCCAGCCCAGCCTCATACAACGCCTGCGCCTTGATGTAGTCGCTGGTTGTGCGTCCGACGATACCGTCGTACAACTCAATGGCCGTCTCATAATTTCCAAGTTTGACATGGGTCGAAGCGACCTTTAAGTCGAGTACAGTGTCATCGCTGAGTGAATCTGCCTGAATGGCGGCAGTGTAGGCGGTTAACGCAGCGGAATAGATCTGTGCATTGTAAAGCGCATCCCCACGCAGTTCCTGTACGTGCGCATCCAGCAGCCCAGGGCGTAGGTTGAGGTAGTTCTGCCAGGAGTCGGCAGCAGCGGCATAGTTCTCCAACTTGTAGTAAACGAAACCCTGAAGGTAATATGCCTGCCCGTATTGCGGGGACTGTGAATATTCAGTGATAATTATCTGTAGAGCATTAAGTGTTTCGTTATATCTACCTTGTGCGTAGTAGATCCTTGCCTCACCCCATATGGCGGATGCCCGCACAAGCGGGTCGGGTGAATCTTGTATGGCGATCTGATAGTGGAGCAGGGCGGTGTCAAAGTCGCCGTTGAAGAGCGCTTTGTCGCCTTCACTGACCCGGGCTGTGATCTGCGGCGTTGGCGTGATGGTGGGAGTGAATGTTGCGGCGGGCGAAGGTGTCAGGCTGGGAGT
Source organism: Anaerolineales bacterium (assembly GCA_037916115.1). Taxonomy (GTDB): domain Bacteria; phylum Chloroflexota; class Anaerolineae; order Anaerolineales; family Villigracilaceae; genus Villigracilis. The sequence continues at coordinate 3,579 of JBAIYF010000610.1, read as the reverse complement.
TACCGTCCAACCGGGGGGAATGGCGGGAATATTTTCGAGGGTGGAACATGCCAGCAGGGATGTGGCAAGCCAAAATCCGATAAAGAGGCGCAGCGTGGAGCGGTGCGATCGTTTCGAAGAGTGTTTGATTATCATCCCATTTTTATACTGGTAAAAAATACGGGCGTCAAGCGCATGCTTTTCGAACAGACTCTTGATTGTGTATAATGTTTTTGTCGAATTGGGCAGCCACAAGGAGAAAAAATGAAAATACATGGCAGGTATCACCGCGCTGTTCGTTTTATTTTATGGTCGGTGTTTTTAGTGGTTATGATGGGTTGTGCAGAGAATGAGTCTGCTGGCGGTGAAGGAGAGACTACTGGGTTGGTGTCTTCAAGTGGCTTTACTTGCCCGGAGCCGAATCCGAGGTTGAAGGTTGAAAGCAGTTCGATACGCATTTATACGTGGACGGAATATGTTCCTGCAGATGTGTTTGAATGCTTTGGACTTGTTTATAACGTGGGGGTGGATGTGGAGTATTTTTCTTCAAATGAAGAATTGTATGAAAAGTTATCGAGTGGGCAGGGTGAAATATATGATATTGTTCACCCAAGCGATTACATGATCGGAGTCTTGATCCGTGAGAATATGATTCGTGAGTTGGATTACTCACAAATCCCCAATGCAGCCAACCTTGATGCCGGCTTGACCTCAGCTTATGGTGCTAAAGCAAATTATGTTATGCCGTATCAGATGGGTACACAGGGAATTATTTATAACTCAGAGACGGTTCAAAATCCCCCAACTTCCTGGGCAGACCTTTGGGACTCCCAGTATCAGGGACGTATTGTTTCGGTGGATGACAGCCGTGTGGTGATTGGTGCTGCCTTGCTCACACTTGGTTATGGCGTCAATGACGTTTCACCCCGACATCTCGATGAAGCCAAAATAAAATTGCAGGAACTTGCGCCCAATATTCAATCGTTCAACAGCGACAGCCCAAGTTCTGCCTTGCTAAGCGGTGCGGCAGACTTGGGGATCATTTGGAATGGCGAGGCATTTCTGACGATTTCGGAAGACCCGCGTTTCCGATATGTTTTTCCAGAGGAGGGGTCGATTGTTTTTTATGACGGGATGGCGATTCCTAATTCTGCACCTCATGCAGATGCCGCCTATGCCTGGTTGAATTACCTGCATCAGGGCGATGTAAACTGGCTTGCCCTGGTGGATTATCCCTATACCAACCCCAATACGGCTGCGCTTGAATTTGCCAAACAAAATCATCCTGATGTCTATAATGCCTATATCTCATCTGGTGTTACCAATACTCCTTTAAGCGAATTCAAGCGCGGACACGAAGTGCTCGACTTGGGTAATGCTTTGCAGTTTTACGAACTTTTGTGGTCTGATTTTGTAAGGTGAAAACGTCTGCTCCAAAACTTTACATTCATAAGCCCCCGTGATAAACTCTAGCCCGTTCGTTTATTCCATGGCGCACTCTTTTGAGTGCGCCATTTACTGCGAGAAGGAAGACGCATGGATATCTTACTTACCGGCTCTGTAGCCTACGATTACTTGATGACCTTCCCTGGTCACTTTAAGGAACAAATCCTTCCCGAGCGTTTGGAATCGATCAGTCTTTCGTTCCTGGTCGATTCAATGTCCAAACAGCGCGGTGGCATTGCCCCCAACATTGCGTATACCATGGCTCTGCTTGGAAAAAGACCGCGTGTCATGGCGACTGTGGGTGAAGATTTTGGTGATTACCGTGAATGGCTCGAATCCAAAGGGGTGGATACTTCACTAATGAAGGTTGTACCGGGTGTGTTCACCGCCTCGTTCTTTGCGACGACGGATCATGTCTCCGCTCAGATCGCTTCGTTCTACCCCGGAGCGATGGGCTACTCTGCGACCCAATCTCTTAAAGAACTGGATAAGAAACCCGATCTTGTCATCGTCTCTCCCAGTTCGCCAGATGCGATGATGAAGTTCCCTGCTGAATGCCGCGAATTGGGAATTCCATACTTGTATGATCCCAGCCAGCAGGTATTGCGCCTCGAGGGCAAGGAGCTGGCCCGTGACATGGAAGGTGCGTACTTCCTATTTTGTAATGATTATGAGTTCGGCTTGATCTCAAAGAAGACCGGCTGGAGCCTCGACCAGATTCTGAACCATGTCAAGGTATTGGTCATTACGCGTGGCAAAGACGGCGCAGACCTGTACTCGGATGGTACTTCCGTTCATATTCCCACTGTACCTGAAGATGAAGTTGTAGACCCAACTGGCGTCGGCGACGCTTTCCGGGGCGGTTTCCTCGCCGGGTACTCTCACGGCTTTGATTGGAAATTGTGCGGTGAGATCGGCTCCCTATCTGCGGTGTACTGCCTTGAACAGCGCGGCACCCAGAACCATTCCTATACCCGTGAAGAATTTGTCCGCCGTTTCCGCAAACATTTCAATGACAGCGGTAAACTGGACGTGTTGTTGAAATAGCAACTTTATAAATTGGTAGATTGGCAGATCGGTCCAATTTACTAATTTTCTAATTTACCGATCTACTAAATATAAGGAGCATTAAATGAGCAATTACGATATCAAAGACCTGCAGCTTGCGGAAGGCGGACGCCGCCGCATTGACTGGGCGGAACGCGAAATGCCTGTGCTGCGTTCCATTCGCGAGCGCTTCAAGAAGGAAAAACCTCTCAAGGGTATGCGCCTTTCCTGCTGTCTGCATGTGACCACGGAAACCGCGAACCTGATGATCACCCTTCAGGAAGGCGGCGCAGACATCGTCCTTACCGCTTCCAACCCGCTTTCCACGCAGGATGACGTGGCAGCCGCGCTGGTCAACAACTACGAAATCCCCGTCTTTGCCATCAAGGGTGAAGACAAAGTAACCTACTTCAAGCACATCCGTGCCGCCCTTGAACACAAACCTCACATGACACAGGATGACGGCGCCGACCTCGTTTCTTCCCTGTTCTTCATCGAAATGGGACGTTTCGAGAAACTCGAGCCTTCTCTCGCCGCTTGGGCGCAGAGCCTGAGTGAAGCCGAGCGCAAGCAGATGCTTGCCAACGTCATCGGCGGTACCGAAGAGACCACCACCGGCGTCATCCGCCTCAAGGCGATGGAAGCTGACAAGGTGCTCAAGTTCCCGGTCATTGCTGTGAACGATGCGCTCACCAAGCACATGTTCGATAACCGCTATGGCACCGGTCAGTCCACCATCGACGGTATCATCCGCGCCACCAATGTGTTGTTGGCTGGCAAGACCTTCGTCGTCGCTGGCTACGGCTGGTGCGGACGTGGTCTCGCCTCCCGTGCGCGCGGTATGGGTGCCCATGTCATCGTCACCGAGATCGACCCGATGAAGGCGCTCGAAGCGGTCATGGACGGCTATCAGGTCATGCCGATGGTCGAAGCCGCCAAGGTTGGCGATATCTTCTGCACCGTCACCGGTGACTTGAACGTACTCGACAAACACCACTTCGAAGTGATGAAGGACGGCGCGTTGGTTGCCAACTCCGGTCACTTCAATGTTGAGATCAACATCCCTGCGCTCGAAGCGATGAGCGTTGGCAAGCCCAACCTCGTCCG
>JBAIYF010000609.1:0-2374 GCA_037916115.1 Anaerolineales bacterium | reverse complement strand
AATGAAAATCACCAATTGGGTCCGTTGTGGATCCCTGCGAATTCCTCTGCGAGCCTTAAACTGGAAACAGAGGAAAATCTGGTTGTGGAGTGTTCGTTTCAAGCCGGTAGTTACATGGGCATCACTGTGCAGGAACCCGTCACCTGGCGGACGCGCATTTCGGGTATGTTCTTTGCGGGCTTTCCGCTTGGTATGATGTTCGCTGTTTACAGCGGATTGGTCGGCGGGCAAAAGAAAAAGGAAAAAAATGACGATCCTGCGTAAGATGTTTTCCCGTGCATGGGTTGTAACCACAGCGCTTGTTTTCATCGGCACTGCGGTTTGCATCCGCCTTGGAATCTGGCAGTTGGACAGGCTTGAGCAGCGCCGTGTTTTCAACACGCAGGTCGAAACCATGCGCGCCGCCGCGCCGCTGAACCTGAACGAGTCCACGCCAGAAGATATCGCTTCGATGGAATGGCGGGCGGTAACCGTGACGGGAAAATATGATTTTGAGAATCAAGTAGCAGTGCGGAATCAATACAACGATGGGATCTATGGATTTCATCTCATAACCCCGCTACTTTACAACCCTTCGACCGGCTCAGGGGAAGACGGGGGGGCTGTTCTGGTGAACCGCGGCTGGATTCCCGCCGAAAGCGACTCGTCTGCGGAGGAGTGGCGTGTGTATGATGAAGCAGGTGAGGTTACGGTGACGGGGCAGATTCGGCTTGGGCAGGGCAAACCAGTCTTCGGTGGGGTTGCCGATGCGCTGCCAATGGATGGAACCAGACTTGAGGTATGGAATAATCTGGATGTGGAGAAAATGTCCGGTCAGATGCCGTATCCCATTCTGGCGGTTTTTATTCAGCCCAATGTTGAGGCAGGAGATGAGTCTCCGCCCATTCCATACCAGCCGAATATTGAATTGACGGAAGGCCCGCATTTCGGGTATGCTTTGCAGTGGTTCACATTTGCAACCATACTGTTTGCAGGGTATCCATTCTATTTACGAAAACAGGACGATTGATAATGAAGCATTTCATGAAGACTTCTTTTTCGCGCCAGGTGGTTTTGGTGCTGACCCTGGTGTTTCTTCTTACGGTGGTGGGACGTATTGTGACGGTGACCGGTGCGGCGTTTTTCTGTGATGGTTTTCCGCTTTGCCGCCCGACCGCGCCGATCGGGTATTTGAAACTTGTGCACCTTACACTTGTTGCATTGGCGTCGCTGGCAATGGTGTCTGTCTGGCGTAAGGCGTGGCGTGAACAACGTCATCATGAGTCGTTGCTGCCCATCACAACTGTGACCGGGGTGATGTTTTTGGGGCAGGCGTTGGTTGGGGCAATTCTGGTCACGCGCGAGTTCCCCCTTCATTTGGTGGTTCTTCATACATTAACCGCTATTTCGTTGTGGATATCGCTGGCAATGTTGGTTTTTGTATCTGGGACATTGAAAGAGGATGGTGTTGCAGATTACCCCTTTAGCTGGAGACAAAGGGTAAAGGATTTCTTCATTCTTTCCAAGCCGATCATCGTGCTGCTGCTATTGGTGACGACGTATGGAGGTTTGGTGGCAGGCGGCAAGGCATGGCCCTCCGCTTCGCTGACGTTCTGGACGTTGTTTGGCGGTGCATTGGCTGCGGCAGGTTCAAGTGCTTTGAATCAGTACATTGACCGCGAACTGGACAAGAACATGCAACGCACATCCAAGCGCCCGCTGGCAGATGGACGCTTGACCGCAGCCGAGGGGCTTTCGTACGGGTTGGCGTTGTGTCTGGTTAGTTATTATGTAATGGCTGGCTTTGTCAATTTTCTGGCAGCGTTGCTTTCGCTGGCGGGCATTTTCTATTATGTCTTTTTCTACAGCGTGTGGCTGAAAAAAGCGACGGTGCAGAATATCGTCATTGGCGGCGGGGCAGGGGCGATTCCGCCAATGGTGGGTTGGGCGGCTGCGACCGGAAATCTCAGCCTCGCTGCGTGGATTCTCTTTGCCATCATCTTCATGTGGACTCCTCCGCATTTTTGGGCGCTGGCGATTGTCCGCAAAAATGATTATGCGCGGGCGGGTGTGCCCATGCTGCCCGTAGTGGAAGGGGAGGAGAAGACCCGCAAGCAGATCCTTATTTACACTATCGAGTTGATCGCAGTCACCCTCCTTCTGCCGATGCTCAATCTTGCCGGGACCATCTATCTTGTTTCCGCCATTGTGTTGGGAGCTCTGTTGTTCTATGCTGCGTGGCGGGTCTTCCGCGAAGGTGGTAACAAAGTAGCGTGGATGATGTACCGCTGGTCGAGTATGTACCTGGCGTTCATCTTTTTGGCGCTGATGCTGGATTCAGTGATGTAGATTTTAAGTTTTCTGAAATCAGTCTTGTGGCGGCAATTTGCCGCCA
>JBAIYF010000608.1:0-1671 GCA_037916115.1 Anaerolineales bacterium | reverse complement strand
GGGAGGAGCAGGGCAAGGATCGCAAGGATCAGGGTTTGGCGTTTCATGTCATCCTCCTTATTTCACCGGCAGGGGCGGAATGTACAGCATGTAAATCCCCGCCTCGTTGGGGTAGGGCATCTTCATTCCATCTGGGCTTTGATAGAAGAAGAAATAGCCGGTGGCAGTTTCAATTCCTGCTGGTTCGGCAAGGTTGAGTATTTCATAATTGGCGACCCTGGCAAGTTCGGCGGCTTTTCGTACGCCATCGGTTTCTGTCCCAAATTCATCGATAATGCCTAGTCTGACCGCATCCATGCCGGACCAGATCTGTCCGCTGAAAATGACCGCATCTTCTGCGTTGAGTTTATCGCCCCGTCCAAGGCGCACAGCGTCGAAGAAGGCTTGCTTCATCATATCCACCTGGCGCATGTCCGAGTCGCGCGGTGCACCCCAGAGTTTGTACGGTCCTGTTGTGATGATATCTTCAACAACAAAGGGAGCCGGGGGCAGGTAACCGATCACACCGATGTTTCCCACCATCGAGGCGGGTTTGGCGTAAATGTAATCCGTGTTCACAGAAAGATAATATCCGCCGCTGGCAGACATGCCGTTGACGACCGTTACCACAGGCTTTTTGGCACGTAGGCGGGTGAGTTCCATGTAAATTGACTCTGTGTCCACCACGGTCCCGCCGGGGCTGTCTATCACCAATACCACCGCGCGAACTTCCGGGTGGTCAATGGCATATTGGATCTGTTTGATGGTATTCCGAGCGGAGTAGGTATAGATCGCATCCTCCAGCCGGATGATACCAATCACTGGCTGTGGCACCAGTGCAGCCCCAAATAACCCGATGATCAGGGGGAGTGCCAGCCACAATAAAAGGGTTCTGGTTTTATCCCATCGTTCGTCAGTATCGCTCATGCCATTCTCCTTTGTTGCAAATTGGGAGTGCGTTACCAGCATATACGAGAAGACAGGCTTTGTCAACAAGGTTGTTATTCAAAATGAAATCATGTATATTTGACACAACCTGTTGTGCAGGAAACCATCAACCTTTGGAGGAATAACTCATGCCCACCCCGATCAAAAGCAGCATTAAGTCAGGCGCCGGTGCTGCCAAACCCGGAGCGACCTCGTACGTCAAGTTCTCCGACAAACTCACCAACTCCATCACTGATATTGCCAAGATCATTGAACAGCATAAAGAAATGATCGACTCCATTCAGGAGGTTGCCATTGAGCTGACTTCCTCCATTGGTTCGCTGCATGCTCTTACCGTTAAATACGCCCGTACTGCCAACCAGATTCTTGATGTGCTACTGCCCATCGTCAAGAACCTGCCCATCATCCCCAAGAACGTCCAGCAGATGCTTGTCAATCTCGAATCCATCACCCAGAAGATCATCGATAATGAAGCCGCCACCTCCAAGACGATCAACGATGTGAATGCCGGTCTGAAAACGGGCGATGCCAATAAACTAAAGGCACATGCCGGGCAACTTCAGGCGGTGACAAAGACCATCACCTCCATCATTCCCAAGGTGTAGTCATCGCGCCTCGCCTCTCCCCGGACCTATGCCTGTTTTTGCCATCCCGGCAGGACTCAACACCCAAAACGCGTTGACAAGTCCGCGTAACTGCATGTATAATACCGTCCGCTTCCACCCCGGAGGTACGTTTCCGGGG
>JBAIYF010000607.1:0-5302 GCA_037916115.1 Anaerolineales bacterium | reverse complement strand
GCAGGTACTAAAAAATACCTCGGAGGTTTTGCGAAATCTCCGAGGTATTTTGAGTTTATGGCGTTGGGGTTGGTGATGGTTCGGGCTCCAAGTCCCACTGTTCGCAGGTCTTGCGATATTCTTCATTTGGGAAGTATTGCGACCATTCTGCGCGGGTGAAGTTGCGCCCAACGACCTGACAAGCTTTTTCCAATAAATAATCATTGCTTAAGCTCCACAGGCGGGCAGTCCCATCCAGGCTGCCGGTTGCAAGCCAGTTGCTGTCTGGCGTGAACGCGATCGCATAGATAAACCCTTCATGACCGCGCAGGATGACAGGTGTTGCGGAAGGGTCGTTCATATCCCATACATGCGTGGTGCCGTCACTGCTGCTTGCGGCGATCCACGCGCCGTTCGGGCTGAATGCAAGGTCTGATGTTGTATTTTCATGTCCACGCAATATTATGGCGGGGGATGTTGTTGCAAGGTTGTTCATATCCCACAGGTAAACTGCGTATTCTTCGCCGCTGCCCGCAAGCCATTTCCCATCTGGGCTGAAGGCGAACTCATCCATGGCGGCTTCATACCCGCTGAGATAAATGGGGGTTTCACGGGGTTTGTTCACATTCCACAAGTAATTTCTTGTGCCCCAATTCCCAACCACAAGCCACTCTCCATTCGGGCTGAAGGTGAGGGAGGAGATCCGCGCCTGATTGCTCAGGGCAATAATATCTGCGGTGGGATTGGTCACATCCCAGATGAAGACATTTTTATCGTCGCTGCCGCTTGCCAGCCACCTACTATCTGGGCTAAATGCAAGAGTCCAGATAAAGTTTTCGTGCCCGCTCCAGACAATGGGGTCGGCAGAGGGGTTATCCATATCCCAAAGCCGGATGTTAAGATCCTCACCAGCGGTTGCAAGCCACCTGCCATTTGGGCTAAAAGCAAGGGTAAGGATACTGCCTTCGTGCCCGCTTAAAACGATGGGATCTGCAGAGGGATTGTCCACATTCCATAGACGGGCGGTATTATCAAGGCTGCCGGTTGCAAGCCATTCACCATTTGGGCTAAAGGCAAGGGTGCTGATGAACTCTTCATGTCCGCGCAGGATAATGGGGTCTGCGGAAGGGTTGCTTAAATTCCACAGGCGGGCTGTGTTGTCAAAACTGCCCGTGGCGAGCCACTTGCCATTTGGGCTGATGGCGAGGCTAAAAATGCGGTCTTCATGTCCGTGCAGGATAATGGGGTTTGTGGATGGAGTGTTCACATTCCAGAGGCGGGCGATATGGTCTGCACTGCCTGTGGCGAGCCACTCGCCATTTGGACTGAAGGCAAGAGTAAGGATATTATTTTCGTGTCCGCTCAGAATGATGGGTTTTGCAGAGGGAGTGCTCACATCCCACAAGCGGGCAGTGTTATCAATGCTGCCGGTTGCGAGCCACTTACTATTGGGGCTGAATGTAAGTGTAATTACACCACCTGTGTGCCCGCTCAGAACGATGGGATCAGTGGAGGGATTTTTCATATCCCATAGACGAATAGTGTGGTCCGTATTGCCGGTTGCCAGCCATGCTCCATTTGGGCTGAAGGCAAGAGTATTCATGCCGCCTTCGTGCCCACGCAGGATAATGGGCTCTGCGAGGAGATTGTTCATCTTCCATAGGCGGGCGGTATGGTCATCGCTGCCGGTGGCAAGCCATGTTCCATCGGGGCTAAAGGCGAGAGTCGTAATGCTGTTTTCATGCCCGATCAGAATGGTTGGCTCTGTTGACGAGTCATTTAGATTCCATAAGTGAACGTTGTAGTCAGGGCTGCCAACAGCAAGCCATTCCCCATTTGGGCTGAAGGCAAGGTTTCTGACTCCTTCTTCATAACCGCGCAAAATAAAAAGAGGTTCCACAGATGATTTGTTTACGTCCCACAAGCGGACAGTGCCATCCAGTCCGGCGGTTGCCAGGAATTCACCGGTGGCATTGAAAGCCATGGCACTGACGCGGTCTTCATGTCCACGCAGTATGGTTGGGGATGAGTCGGGATTCTTAATATCCCACAAAATGACAGTATGATCTTCGCTCCTGCTGGCGAGCCACGTGCCATCTGGGCTAAAGGCAAGCTCGTAAACTCTGTCCGTGTGCTCACTTAAGATAATGGGGGCTGCTGTGGGGTCTTTCACATTCCATAAGCGGATGGTGTGGTCATCGCTGCCGGTGGCAAGCCATGTACCGTCTGGGCTGAATGCGAGCGAGTTGATCGCACCTGTGTGGGCGCTTAATGGAATTCCGCCTACCTGGCTGAGAGAGTCGCGCAGAGCCTGCAAAGCAGGTATTCGATTTGGGTGGGAGGCATCTTTTGCCAGGTTGACAGATTCAATGCCAAGCAGCAGGTTGTGTAAGACTTTATCTTTATTTGTCTGTGCACTGAGAGTCAGCACCTGTCCATGAGCAATGGCAGCCTGTTCAATGGCTTTCAGCTCATTGGCAACTGCCAGGGTGCTTGCTGCTTGAGCTTCATTCCTGCTTGCAGTTGCCAGCCCTGCCTGTACAAAGCCGAATATTGCCAGCGCAGCCAAGGCAATTACGCCCACAACCGAAATGCCCGTGGTCAAACGCCTCTGTTTGTCGGTTGCTTTGCGGCTTTGAAGGACATATTCACGCTGTAGATCGGTGGGGTGTGGTTCTTTGGACGTGTTGAGCGCGAGATTGGTCTCGGCGTCTAGCAGGTCTTTGCCACGCAGGAGGAAGCCGCTTTCTTTCTGGTTACGTTCCCATTCCAACGCCTTCATTTGCAAGCGGCGGTGCGCCTGCACCCAGTCATAATCGGTGCGGATGGAGGTCAGCAGTTTTTGGATGCCCGCTGCGAAATCGTCCTGCTCGCGGAAAGATATCCAATTCAGGTGGTTCAACTGCGTCGGGGTAGCAATTCCCTTCTCTTCGCGTACCAGCAAAGGAATGATGCGCTTCGAATTCTTGACCGCGTGATCGATCTCCCGTCCGCAGACTTTGGAGGCGGAGGAATCGGGGCTGATGAGAAAGAGGAACGCATCCGCTTCTTCGATGCCTTTCTCGATCTCCCGCCACCAGTCCACGGTAGGGGGAATGCCTTCCCAGTCCACCCAGAAATCCAGGTCGGATTTTTGCAGTTCGGCGGTCAGCCGTTTTGCAAATTCAATGTCCTTGCGCGAATAGGAAATAAAGACTTTTGCCATTCAAGCTTCCATTGTCTTTGGCGCCACGTAACTTTTTAATTCTACTACGAAAAGAAAACACAACCTGCTGAATGCGGAGATTTTTCTGAATAAATATGGATATTAAGTACAAAAATGGGAGACTTGAGCAAGTCTCCCATTTTTGTACAGGACCTACTTAACTGTGATAGTTAGATCCGCATTGACCGTGATTTCTTGAACTGCCTGGTCGGTTGCGACATACTCAAAGAGCAGATTGCCATCTTCATCTCTGATGCGCCAAGCATGGGTATTAAAGGTTCCCTGCTCAAGAGATTCGCCGGGGGCGAAAGTGTAGAAAGAGTTCTCCATTCCATCAAAGTTCATCCATGTCAGGAAAATGGGAACTTTTGTGTTGTTTGTGACTCTTAAAATCACCTCTTGTAAGCCTTCGTCCGATCTGCCCGATCGTAACCCTTCTGTGGGAGTGGCAAATAGTCTTTGATTGCCGTTGGCATCCAGTTTTCGTGCTTCTGTTTCAAGGTTTTTATTGACAGTTACTATTTGAGTTGGGCTTTTATCGGTAACGTACTCATATATCAATTTGCCATCCGTAGTACGAAGCCGAAATGCCTGCAAGTCCCAGGTTTCTATGTCAACAAGTGCCATTTCAGGCTCAAGAGAAGAAAACAGGTTTTCAAAACCATTCGCATCAATGAGGACAACGTTTATGAAGTCGTCCGTCAGATTTTCAATGCTTAACTTTACCTGGGCAGTGCCTGACAGTGAACGCAGATTTGGAGTTGCGGTCACCCCTTGCTTTTGTTCAACATCTGGGGTGTTTAATGAATTTTCTGCAGACGCCATTGGGGCGGTTGATGTCAGGTTGATTTGCTGATATTCGGAATCTGTGGCAACGTATTCAAATACGATCTTTCCCTGCAGGTCGCGAACGCGGAAGGCTGTTTTATCGTTTACTTGTATGCGGGTATATTCGCTGGGTGCGATATTTCGGACATTGTTTTCTGTAAAATCGCTGCTGATCCAAAAAACTTCCAGGCTTTGTGTGGTCTTATTGCGGATTTCAATCGTAACCAGTGTACTGCCAAACTCGGATGCCAAGTTGGGGTTACTTTTTTCAAGTGCTGGAACTTTTTCTATTGGAACGATCGGTATCATACCAACAGTTTTATTGACCGGCTGAGATGGCTGAACTATCGTATCTGGACAGGTATCTACGTGCAAAAAGAGTTGACACTCTTTCTCTGTTAGAGACCTTGTAATTCTTGCGCGTGCAAGTGCCAACACGTCTTCGATATTTGTGTAATAAAAGCGAGTGGTTCCATCTTCGCTTAGTGTTGCCAGTAGTTTTCCATCAGGTGTGTAGGCAACATTATTTACCCAGAAATAAGGGTAATACCTATTGGCAACTAACGTATATAAATTCTCCCCGGTTGAAACATCCCATACTTTTACTGATGAGTCCGAGCTTGATGTCACGGCTCGTGTACCATCAGGGCTAAATGCGACATTTGTTACTGCACCTTGATGCCCACTGAGCACGTGTATTACATTGCCGCTTTGAACGTCCCACAAAATGGCAGTATTATCGAACGACCCTGACAAAAGCTTGGTGCCATCAGGAGAGAATGCAAGGCTTCGAATTACCTGGTCTGGTAAATGTCCCGCAAGAGTTTTTTCGATATTTCCAGATTGTGGGTCGATGAGAGTTATCACCCCTTTGGAGCCGCCCGCCGCGATGAGTGTTCCATCAGGGTTGTATGTTGCCGCCCAGATGCTATCTTCATCACTGGTGTTGATTCTGGATATTAATTCTTTCCCCTCGGCGTCCCAAATATCTACGTAACCCGCGCCGCTAAGCAGATACTTTCCGTCAGGGCTGTATTCTACATCGTAAGGAATTTGACCTTCCGCAGAGGATGCCTGATTGATCTTTTTTCCCGTTGCGGCATCCCAAATGACAATGCTCCCGTTTTCACGCCCGGTTGCAATGAGACTTTGATCAAGGCTCAGTGCAATGTCGTTGATCCAAATGGGTTCGCTGTACATTGTTGTGAGTTTTGCGGAAGTAAAATCATATAGATGTCCAGCTGGCTCATCTGCCGATGTGATCATCTTTGTGCCGTCGGCTGAAAAGGC
>JBAIYF010000606.1:0-8140 GCA_037916115.1 Anaerolineales bacterium | reverse complement strand
CCCGCCGCAATATCCGTTTCGAGGCGGTCACCAACGACTAGCGTCTCTTCTTTGGAAGTACCCAGGCGTTCCAGTGCCAATTCCATCAAATAGGGGAATGGCTTACCCGCCACCATCGGCTCCACACCCGTAGCAGAAGTGATCACCGATAGCCACGACCCAGACCCAGGGATTTCTCCACGTGGGGTGGGGAAGGTGCGGTCGGTGTTCGTCGTATAGAATGGACGTCCCGCCCGAACGAGCAGAGTTGCCTCAGCAACCTTTTGAAAGCTAATGCTGCGGTCAATACCCATCACTACAGCTTCTGCTTGTGGAGCATCTTCCACGCCTAGAACTTCAAAACCTTTTTCCTCCAATGCCGCCCGGATGCCGTTCTCGCCGATCATAAAAATTTTCATTCCACGAGGATGCTTCTGTGCCAACATAAAGGCAATACCAAGGGCAGACGTCACAACCTGATCTGGCTCAACATCTACACCAAGTTCAGCGAGTTTTTGCTGATAATCTTCCGGCGTCTTCGTTCCGTTATTGGTTGCGAAAACGAATTTCAATCCCCGCTCGCGGATTCGTTTGAACGTAGCAGGCAGATCACCAATGGGGGCATCACCTTTCCAGATCACGCCGTCCATGTCGAGAATTAATGCTTTGATATTTGAAGGAATCATATAATTTACGATTTTGCGATTTTAGATTTTCGAATTTACGAATAACGCAGCGGGCATTATACCTATAAAAAGACCCCGAAGATTTCTCTTCGGGGTCTTTAAGTTTTTCAATTTACCAACTTACGAAAAACTTTTCTCCGGCGTTTCAATGACCTGGTCCACCAAGCCATACTCCACTGCCTGCTTGGCATCAAGATAGTAATCACGGTCGAGGTCGCGTTCGATCACTTCGAGCGGCTGACCCGTGTTCTTCGCCATAATGCCGTTGAGCAGACTCTTCAAGCGCAAGATTTGCTTCGCCTGAATTTCAATGTCCGTCGCCTGACCCTGGGCACCACCAAGAGGCTGGTGCATGTGGACAGTCGCATTAGGCAGGGCGTAGCGCCTACCCTTGGTTCCGGCAGCCAGCAACACGGTCCCGAAAGAAGCAGTCACACCAACAGCAACCGTGCTGATCGGGTTGGAAATGATCTGCATCGTGTCGTAGATCGCCAAACCGGCATAGATCACGCCGCCAGGCGAGTTAATATACATGCGGATTTCCTTCTCAGGGTCTTCGTGATTAAGGAACAACAACTGGGCAACGATCACATTGGCGACCTGGTCGTCAATGGGCGTGCCGAGGAAGATGATGTTATTACGCAGGAGCAGCGAGTAAATATCATAAGCGCGTTCGCCGCGTCCCGTATTTTCTACCACCATGGGAACAACGTTTTTGAAATCTGGGATCATGTTCGGTCTCCTTTATTTGACCAATGTTACCGAGTGACTATTGGATTTATATTAGAGTTTGATAGACAATATAAATGCGCCGCGCCCGGTTCGATGAGATGATTCTACCCGATGGACGCGGCGCACGCTTCATTCTAGGACCTTGGCTTGCCAGCCTTCGAGAAGCCTTTTCTTACTCTGCAGCTTTCTCTTCGCCAGCCTCCGCCGGGGCTGACTCAGCGGCTTTCTTCGCTTCAGCTTCGCGCTCTTCAAGCGGCTTGTAATTGCCCGTGGCGATGCTCTTCAACATATCAAGTGCCTTGCGGGTCATTACACGGCTGGCGGCATCCATCGCGATCGCCTGGCTCAACTCACGCTGCCCCTTCTTTCCGCCGCGGATCTTGCTCAAGTCCATACCCTGCATGATCAGGCTGTTCAGAGCATTGTTATATTCTGCGCCCAATGCTTCATCATCGATCTGTATTTTTTCGATCTTGACGATCTCATCGAGGATCAAACCGCGTTCGAGGCGCTTCTTCGCCACCGGCTTCACATCCGATTCGTAGAAGTCTTCACGGGTGGTATTGCGCATCTTGAAGTATGTATCAAGGTCCATACCCTGCTGGGCTAGGCGCTGGGCAAGATCTTGCAGAACATGCTCACCCTCGTGCTCGAGGGTATGTTCATGATACTTGAGGGTCGCCCCTTCTTTAACCTTCTCGATCAGGTCCACAAAATACTTGTCGTCATACTCATTCTGTGAACGGGTCTCAACATCCTTCTTCACAGCTTCCATCAATGCATCAACAGTTTCGCCCGCACCGGTCATCTTGGCGAAATCATCGTTGACCTCAGGCAAAGTCACGCCGCGTACAGTCTTGATGGTTGCGTTTATCTCTACATCTTTATCCTGAAGTTCTTCCACTTCCCAGTCAGCGGGGAAGTGGTGCTTGATGGTCTTGCTTTCACCAGCCTTCAGACCAATGAGCTCCTTGGCAAAGCCGTTATATGGCCATTCGGTATCGCGCTCTTCCTTGCGGACGAATGTCGCAAAACCGGTACGGTTGAGTTCCTGGGTTTCTGAAGCAACATCAAGGAGCACATAGTCTCCAGATTCGATGGCACGTTCCACGGTCTCGGTGGAGGCGTACATCTGGCGCAGTTCTTCGAGCGCGGCATCAATATCCTTCTGCTCGGGAGCTTTCCATTCATATGGCAGGCGTACTGCGGTGTAATCGCCAAGGTTAACTTCCGGTGCAAGCGGCACGCTGAAGTGGAACTTGGGCGGGTCCATGCTTTCGATGTTTTCCAAACTGCCCGAAGCGCCGGGGTTTACATCCGCTTCTTTTAGAATGTTGGAATATTCCGCATCGATGAACAGGTCGATGGCTTGTTCGGCGATCGCGGCTTCGCCATAGGTGCGCGCCACAATGTGATAGGGCGCCTTGCCGGGGCGAAAGCCAGCAATGTTCCCGCGCTCAGAGATCTTCCTGGCTGCGCGTTTTTTATATTCACCCATCTTTGCTTCGTCAACTTCCACGATCAATTTGACAGTGTGATTGTCTTGAAATTGTTTTTCGATGTTCAAAGGTTCCTCCAAAGACCGATAAGGTCTGAATAATTGTTTTGTGGGGATGGTGGGAGTCGAACCCACACGCCTTGCGACACATGATCCTAAGTCATGCCTGTCTGCCAATTCCAGCACATCCCCAGTGCTGTGCGTTTCAAGCGGGCGCAATTATACCGTAGGGTGGGGAAAAACCGGTCATTTTCTGCACCTTGTGCATTTCCGAACAGAAAGGCAAAACTCGTTCGAACATGGCGGCGGTTCGGTGAAGTTTTGAAGGTATAATGGCGCGCATACTTCTTTGGAGAGAGTGTATTAATGCCCATTTCTTCCGGCATCCCCGCCCCTGAATTTGAATTGTTAGATGATACAAATACCCTTCGCAAACTTTCAGATTTTCGCGGAAAGAATGTGATCCTGTATTTCTATCCCAAAGACGATACCCCTGGCTGTACAAAGGAAGCTTGCAACTTCCGCGACGATTACTCCGCCTATGAAAAAGCGGGTGTCGCCATTCTAGGTGTCAGCCCAGACACGGTTGAGTCGCATGTCAAATTTAAGAAGAAATTTCAACTCCAGTTTCCACTGCTTGCTGATGAGGCTCACAAGGTTTGTGACCTTTACGGCGTATGGGGTCCCAAGAAATTTATGGGCAAATCCTACGAAGGTGTATTGCGCACTACATTTTTGATCGATGAAAATGGCAATATCAAAAAAGTGTACGAAGACGTTCGCCCGGCGGAACACAGCAATGAATTGTTGAGTGAGTTGGGCATCTCGTAACACTGCGCATCATTTTAGGCATGCCTGTGTTATAGCATGTCGCAGTGCCGACGGAGGGTGGGTCCCGTCGGCATGAATTGTGTGTAAGACGGTTAAGTGCTGATAAGAATACTTGTGCATTTATAAAAAAACAGTGACAATAAAAGTCATTCTTGTTATAATCCCATCTTGTGAAAATTGAGACAATTACAACTGAAATTGTCCGATTTTATTAATTGCCGGGGTTTATCCCCGTTCAAACTTTTCAGGAGAGAGTTTCTATGGGACATTTTGTAATTGTGGGAGTCTTGGTCGTAGTTATGGCCGTTCTCACGTATTTCGGTCTCGATGCTGCGGGTCTTGCCACCCAAATGCATCCTGTGGCGGCGAGCGCGCAAGCCGCTCCCATTGATCAATTGTGGCATTGGGAAGTGATGGTTATTTCCTTCCTGTTCGCTCTGATCGTGGTGCCGATGATGTATAGCCTGGTGGTTTTCCGCCAGAAGAAGGGAGAGATGAAGGATGGCGAGCATATGGAGGGCAACGCCAACCTTGAGATCGCCTGGACCGTCATTCCCCTCATCATTGTGGTTGTGTTTGCCTATTTCGGCGCATATTCTCTTGGTGAAGTCCGCCGTGTAGACCCGAACGCCATGGTGATCAACGTGACTGGACAGCAGTTCAGTTGGACGTTCGAATACCCCGAGTATGGGTTTATCACCACTGAATTGCATTTGCCTGTTGACAGGCAGGTTGTGCTCAAGATGCAGTCCACTGATGTGATCCACTCGTTTTGGGTGCCCGAGTTCCGCATCAAACAAGACGTTGTGCCGGGACGCATTACCGAATATCGTGTTACCCCGACACTTGAAGGAAGCTATAAAGTTCGTTGTGCCGAATTGTGCGGCACCTCGCATGCTTATATGGAAAATCCAGTCATCGTTGTGAGTGGGGAGGAGTACGAGACATGGGTTGCCGAGCAAATCAAGATCGCTGAAGCATCCAAGACCCCCGAAGGGCAGGGCAAGATTCTTGCCACCCAGTATGGCTGTGTCGGCTGTCACTCTGCAGATGGTTCCCCAATGACAGGTCCCACCTGGTTCGGTCTCTTTGGCAAAACCGAGAATCTTTCAGATGGCTCAACTTATACAGTGGATGAAGCCTACATCACTGAGTCCATTAAAGAGCCGACTGCCAAAGTTGTGGAAGGTTTTGCTCCTGTAATGCCCCCCTATAACTTGACCGATGAAGAAATCGCAAACATCATCGCGTATATCAAGACCTTGAAATAATAGAAGGATAAGAAACTATGAAGGGATTCTTTTCTAGCGCCCTGGCGCGCGGCTTGTTCTGGCAGGTGATCGGCACCCTTGCGGGCGCCGGTCTGGTCACAGGCATTCGCGCCGCCATGGGTTTGAGCGCCACCGCCACCTTTTTCTTTACAGAGCCCGCCTGGGTTTTGGGTGGTTTTCTCGGAGCGTTGTCCTTCCTCGTCGGTTCCGGCGTGATGGATGACTGGATCAAGTGGATGCGCGGTATTGACACCCCCGATCATCATGAAGATCATCGGACTGGTGTTGATAAGTTCATCAATGTATCACTTGATCACAAAGTGATTGGTATTCAATACACCATTGTGGCTTTGTTGCTTATTGCCATTGGTGGTCTGTTCGCGCTTATTTTCCGCACAGAACTTGCCGCGTCCGAACTCCAATTCCTGACCATGGATATGAAGCTCTTTGGTCAGAACGGTCCCCAACTGTACAACACACTCATGTCGTTGCATGGTATGGTCATGATCGTTTCCATTTTGTTGGGAATTGCAGGCATCATCAACTATGCAGTCCCGCTTTTGCTCGGCGCTCAAGATATGGCGTTCCCCCGCCTTAATGCATTCTCTTTCTGGATTGCTGTGCCTGCGGCTATACTGCTCCTCTCGAGCCTCTTCCTCGGCGGTTTCGATACCGGCTGGACCGGCTACCCGCCTCTTTCCACCCGCGCGCCTGTCGGCATGCAGATGTTCTTCCTCGGCGTTTTCGTTGCGGGTTGGTCTTCCATTCTTGGTTCGCTCAATGTTCTGGTCACCGTGATCCGCATGCGCGCCAAGGGGATGACCGCCATGCGCATGCCCATTTTTGTTTGGGCTTCCATTGCCACCTCCATCATCGCGCTGACCGCCACTCAGTTCATCGGTCTTTCCTTCCAGTTGGTGATGTTCCAACGTCTCTTTGGCATGGGTTTCTTTGACCCTGCCAAGGGTGGTAATCCGGTTCTATTCCAGCACCTCTTCTGGTTCTACTCTCACCCGGCTGTGTATGTGTTCATTCTGCCCGGTCTTGGTGTTATCTCGGAACTGCTCCCGGTCTTTGTCCGCAAGCCGCTTTTCGGTTACCGCTGGATCGCCATGTCCTCCCTCGGTATTGCGTTGGTCGGCTTTGTGGTTTGGGCGCATCACATGTTCACCTCCGGTATGAACGAGTATCTGCGTGTGCCGTTCATGTACAGCACCTTGCTTGTGGCAGTACCCACCGGTGTAAAGTTCTTCTCATGGGTGGCTACCCTGTGGAAGGGCAAGATATCCACTCCCACCCCCATGCTTTTTGTGTTGGGTGCCATCATCGTGTTCCTGATGGGTGGTCTTTCCGGCCCGCCAAACGCCACCGTTTCGACCGACCTGCACCTGCATGACACCTACTTCATTGTCGGTCACTTCCATGATACGATTTTTGGTGGATTTGTCTTCCCGTTCTTTGCGGCGATCTACTACTGGTTCCCCAAAGCGACCGGTCGTAAGATGAACGAAACCCTCGGCAAGATTCATTTCTGGCTGATGACCCCCTCGTTCTTTATCTTGACCTTCGGCATGATGTATATCGGTTTGATCGGTATGCGCCGCCGCATCGCGGACTACGACCCCGCGCTTGGTATTGATGGAGCGCATCTCGTCCTGACCATTGCTGCGTTTGCCATTGCCCTCTCAGTGCTCATCTTCTTCTACAACTTCTTCAACAGCATCAAGAACGGCGAAAAGGCGGAAGGCAACGTCTGGAATTCACGCTCTCCTGAGTGGCAGGTTCCCTCTCCGATGCCTGCTCACAACTATGAAAAGCCCTTTGAAGTAGTCGGTGAGCCTTACGATTATGGTCTGAACGACGGCGGCTACGTCAAGTTCATTGAGCCCGCCAAGGGCAGCAAGCACTAAAAGGCGAGGAGTAATTAATGGCACATCTAAAAGACAAGGCATCGGCTCTGGGTCAGGGCGTGGTGATCTTTGTATATCTTGCAATTTTGACCCTGATCGAATTTTTCGTTGCTGTTACGTTCAAGTCGGTTTCCTTGTTGATCGTCATTGCGATCATCAAGGCGGCTCTGGTCATGTATTACTACATGCACATTTACAAACTCAACGAGAACGACGGCTCTGATGATCCGCATTCCTACGCATTCAAGACCGGCACGAACCGTTTAGGTCTGTGGCTGTTCCTGCTCTCTGATGGTTTCGTATTTGCCGGTTTGCTGGTGATGCGCTCCAACCTGCTCGGTTTGACCCACCCCGGCGCTTTGGATCAGGTCCTTGGTCTGGCTGTGACTGCTGTTTTGTTGGTGTCTTCCTTCTTCATGAACCGCGGCGAAACCGCCATGGCATATGGAGATGTGAAAGGCTTCATGAACAACACGCTGATTACATTCGTCCTCGGGTTGGGCTTTTTCCTTGGTGTGGTTCTGGTTGAGTGGCCCGAAGCCGCTCACAAGGGGCTGACCGTTGCGTTTGGCAACCCCACCACAGGTCCGATGGGAGGCGTGTTCTATATGATGACCGGTATGCATGCTTTCCACGTCTTCACCGGTCTGGTCTTCCTTGGCATTGTGTGGAATAACGCCCGCAAGGGACTTTACACTGCTGAAAAACACTTCCCCGTGGAAGCCGCCGCCGTCTACTGGCACTTCGTAGACCTTGTGTGGATTTTCTTCTACCCGGCGCTATACCTGATCGGTACGGCAGTCAAATAATGACCACATCCGCCGCCGCAAGGCGGCGGATTTTTTTCGACCATTAAGAGCAGGTTAGTTATGGATAAAAAAATCATTTATATTGGAATTAGCGCATTTGCATTGATCGGTCTGGTTGCAGTAGTTTCAATGCTGTTCGCAAAACCGCCAGCATTTCGCGGAACAAGTTATGCCGAACCATTCCCGGCAGCGGCTGATTTCAGCCTGACTGAAGCCGATGGCAGCACCTTCACCCTCAGCGGACAGCGGGGGAAGATCGTTCTTCTCTTCTTTGGCTACACTTCCTGCCCCGATTTCTGCCCAACCACCCTGGCTGAGATGAATCTGGTCATGAATGCGTTGGGTGATAAAAGCGAAAACGTTCAGGTCGTTTTTGTATCTGTGGACCCGAAACGAGACACACCCGAAAAAATACAGGAATATG
>JBAIYF010000605.1:0-2260 GCA_037916115.1 Anaerolineales bacterium | reverse complement strand
CGGACCTGTGCCTGCATCAGTTCAAGATGAATAATTTCATGTTGATTAGACACATTGCCAATGTAGCGATCTTGAACAGAAACCTGATCTTCGATTTCTGCAAAAGTCCGTAAAGAAAGTAAAGTTTCACGGTCTCCATAGCCCATACCAGTGGCGAGCATGATCTTTTCAATGCGCATTTGCTCACTCTGCCTGTGTTTCTCATTCCGCTCTGCGCGGACTTGATCATGGTAGGCTTTGAGTTCTTCATAATGAGCTTCAAAGCCTTCGATGTCTTCAATATCCCAAATAGGATTTGCAAGCCATTCCTTCTTCAGGGCTTCGATCTCTTCAGGGGTGCGGACTTTCGGTTGTTCGGTCATTTGGTTTCTCCTTGTGTAATTTGAAAAATGGACTGTCTGAAAATTCTGACTATTGGCGAGGACTTCTCCTATGAGCGCATAAGATGCACAGCAGGGCGCCACTTCCCCAGGCGGTGGGGCAGACAGTCCACCATCCGCCTGTTAGCTGTTGAATTGATTGTGCTGAGGGATCAGCACGATGAGCGCGAGGATCAAGATGGTGATGCCGGTTTCGAGGTTCATGATGCCGCCACCAGTGCGCCGTTGTTGATGTCGCAAAAATCCTGAGCAGACTGGGCATCGTCGAACGTTTTCACATATTCTTCGCGCCCGCGCACGATCTTGAAGACGTTCCACTTGCCGGTTGTCCAATCCTTGTGTTTTTTGTATGTGCCTTCCATCCGTTTGCTCCTTATTGGTTGATTTGGTCGTTCGGTCTCCTTCGGGTGGCTGAGGGTTGCGCCCCAGCCACCACTTCCAAGGAGGAGACTACTCACAGGGAGGGACCAGCTCCCTGCTATGCCCGGCGGCGGGTCCCGAGCCCGCGCGGCTTCCGAATTTCGCCGGGGTGATCTATGCGATCGCGTATCTGAGCATGATGAGCATGGTGACTTCGAGCGCCATTTCGATACTGCCCAGCACTACCGCTCGATCGGGCGCGTCTTTTTTGAGGGCAATTGCCATAAGCATGATGATCATTTTTCTTGAATGCCTTTCAGCTCGCTCAATATCGATACGAGGCGGGCAAGAATGATTTGTGCCAGGTGCAGGTATTTGTTGTCGTTGGTTTCGATGAATTTGGAGAGGTGGTTGATCATGTCGGTGACTGCCATGCGGGCTTCGTCTATCAGCCCGTTGGCGGCATAGGGCAGGCGTTTTCTGCCTCGGGTAGATTTTGCTTTTTTTGCGCGGGCGTCGTTGCGTTGAATGTCGCCGATGATCATGGGCAAGCCGGTGAGGGCGAAGAGAATGCACATAAGCACAGCGCTCTTCCATGAGATCAATGCCGCCAAAATGATGGTGATGGTGACGCCCACTGCCACCCAAAGCGAAGTGTGCTCGCCGTCGCGCCGGGTATCGATGAAGCGGTTGTAGAAATATCCAAAGACCGGAGCCAGAATGAAGACCGCCACGCCAATACCGATCTGCAATTTCACGTCGAATTCGTTGCCAAAACTGCCCATATTCACACTTTCGCTTTCCGGCGTGCTATCCTGTTGACAATGAAGCACGCCACTGCTTCCTTTTTTTCAGATGCTGACCGTCTTCCTTGCCTCGGGGGCGGTCAGCGATTTGCTTATTTCCTGGGCGTACCATTCGATGGTTGCCCAATAATGCGCTTCTCGTTCGGGTGGCACTTCCACCCAGGAAATCTCAATTTCAAGCGTCCATCCGTCTGGCAACCGGAGTTTTTTTGGTTTGCCAGTGGGTGAGGTCATGCTTCACCTACTGGGGTTTCTGTTCTTTTGGCAAATGGAACGTGACCATGCCGCTATCGAAAACATGCGGCATGATGGCTTTGAGACAATCGACGGCAAAATACATGCGCCAATCGGTGTACGTGGTGTAGCAATTGAAAAAGAAATACAGGTCGGGAGCGTGGTTCGGTTTGTTTTCCCACTGGCTGATCGTGTTGCCGGACAAATTGGTGTTGACCAATTTTTCTTTCAGCGCATCAGCGAATTTGCGCACCGGCAAACCTGTCTGCTTGCGATATTCTCGAACTACGTTTTGAAGAGTTTTTTCTTCCATCTGTCACCTTTTTGTTATTTACAAATTGTTTGTAATCCACAAGTGACAGGAAGAATACACCCTGATTGTTGTTTTGTCAAGTGCGCGTGACAACCAATTATTTGTGAGTAAAATGATGCTTATAGTGAACGAAAAGTTGCTTTTCAAGGATTACATCTTCAATAAAT
>JBAIYF010000604.1:0-4291 GCA_037916115.1 Anaerolineales bacterium | reverse complement strand
ATCGCGCCGTGCATGCGGGTTTCGGCGTCTTTTAAAAGGCTCTTGATTTCGTCAGTACTCACGATCTTCCTCCAAAAAATAGTTACGATACAAGGATACCTTAAAACGAGGATTTAGGCTATGGGATGCGATTCTCTCTGATAGTTAATGAAGTAAATGGAGAGTCTCTCTGATTTTATAAGAAAAAAGCCTCTCACTGTCGTAACAGCAAGAGGCGATATAACAAAAAGTGCAGCTAGGCGGTCACCAATGTGCCAACCTTTTCGCCGTAGAGCGCACCTGTCAGGGCTTTTGAGTCCCACAGGTTGAGGACGAGAATGGGAAGGTTGTTCTCCATGCACAGAGTGATGGCGGTACTGTCCATCACTTCGAGGCGGCGATTGAGCACGTCGATGTAACTGAGCTGGTCAAATTTCTTG
Organism: Anaerolineales bacterium; assembly: GCA_037916115.1. Lineage (GTDB taxonomy): Bacteria > Chloroflexota > Anaerolineae > Anaerolineales > Villigracilaceae > Villigracilis. The sequence continues at coordinate 3,872 of JBAIYF010000604.1, read as the reverse complement.
GCATTCGGGTTTTTCTTCGGGTCAGAGTCGTACACGCCATCGACCTTGGTAGCCTTGATGACGACTTGTGCGTCGATTTCGGTGGCACGCAAGGCGGCGGCGGTATCGGTCGAGAAGAAGGGATTCCCCGTCCCGGCACCAAAGATGACGACACGGCGCTTTTCAAGATGGCGGACAGCGCGTCGGCGAATGTAGGGCTCGGCAATGGCTCTCATTTCGATCGCGGAAAGGACGCGGGTATAGACGCCCTGTCGTTCGAGCGCATCCATCAATGCCATGGCATTCATGACAGTGGCAAGCATGCCCATGTAATCCGCTGTGGAACGGTCCATGCCGCGCTCGAGTCCCTGTTTGCCACGCCAGAGATTCCCGGCTCCGATCACAACCGCAACATCCACACCCAAATCGTGGACTTCTTTGATACGGCTGGCGATCGACTCGGCTTCGTTCACATCGATGCCATATCCCATTGACCCGCCCAATGCTTCACCGCTTAGTTTGAGCAGGATCCTTTTATATTTCAGTTCAGCCATTCATACCTCCAAATCTCCAAATTGACAGAAAAAAAGCCAACCCGAAGGCTGGCTTTTTAAAACTAATTCTTGATGCTTTCACCGAGTTCCCATCGCTGGAAACGGCGGACGATGATGTTTTCGCCGATGGCTGCCACATTCTGAAGGATGAGTTTTTCGATGGTGATCGACTCATCGCGAATGTAGGGCTGGCGCATCAGGCAGACTTCGTCCTTGTACTTTTCGAGGCGTCCTTCCACGATCTTGGGGAGGATGTTTTCCGGCTTGCCTTCTTCCTTGGCGCGGGCGCGGGCGATCTCAGCCTCGTGTTCGAGTTCGGCAGCAGGGATTTCATCGGCAACAATGTACTTGGGAGCGCTGGCTGCGATCTGCAGGGCGATCTCATGAGCGAGGTTGCGGAATTGTTCGTTGCGGGCAACAAAGTCTGTTTCGCAGTTGATCTCGACCATTACACCCACGCGTCCACCGCCGTGGGAATACAGTTCAACGGTGCCATTGGAAGCATCACGGTCGGCGCGCTTGGCAGCGGTGGCCATGCCTTTTTCACGGAGCCAGTCCACAGCCTTGTCGAAGTCGCCGTTGGCTTCCTGCAGTGCTTTGCGGCAGTCCAACATGGGGGCGTTGGTGGCTGCACGCAAGTTTTTGATCATCTCAGTCGTAATTTCCATCTTGTCTATCCTTGTTTCTGCTTATTCAGCAGTTTCTTCCTTGGGGTTGAGTTTGGCAAGTGTGGACTTACCGAGCAGGGCATCGTCACCCACTTGGTCATCGGTTTCAACAACCTTGCGGGCGGGGCGTCCCTTGGCAGGCTTGGCTTCGGCTTTAGCGTCGGCGGCTTGTTCGGGTTCTTCATCCTTGCGAGAGGCTTTGCCTTCGAGAACGGCATCTGCCATCTTGGAGACGAGCAGTTTGATGGCGCGAATGGCATCATCGTTGGAAGGGATGACGTAATCGACGTTCTGCGGATTGCAGTTGGTATCGACAAGCGCCACGATCGGAATGTTCAGGTGATTGGCTTCTGCAACGGCGGCATCTTCGCGGCCGACGTCGACGATGAAGATCAGGTCAGGCACACGCTTCATGGAGCGGACACCGCTGAGGCGGGTCTGGAGGCGGGTGATCTCGCGTTCGATCAACAAGCCTTCTTTCTTGGTAAGGCGGTTGATGTCGCCGCTATCGCGCAGTTTTTCGAGACGCTCAAGTTCCTGGATACGCTTGAACATGGTGTTCCAGTTGGTGAGCATACCACCCATCCAGCGTTCGGTGACGTAGGGCATGCCTGCGCGAACGGCCTCTTCAGCCACCGTTTCCTGCGCCTGACGCTTGGTACCGACGAAGAGCACGGTTCCGCCATTGGCGACGGTATCACGAATGACCTGATAAGCATTGTTCGCGAGTTTGACGGTCTGCTGAAGGTCGAGGATATGAATGCCGTTGCGTTCGGTGAAAATGTACGGCTTCATACGGGGATCCCACTTGTTGGTGCGGTGACCGAAATGGACGCCGCTTTCAAGCAGGGCTTTCATGGAAATATTAGCCATGTTTCTCCTAGTGTTCCGCTCTCCGACACGCATCTCGTGGTGGTGTGGAGCGGAATGAGTTTAGCGGGGATGTTGACCCGCTCAGGGACGCTTGTGCCCGTCCCAGGCAGATTATGCTCCCTTTTGGAAGCGGCGGGATTATATCACAGGAATCAGACGATGGACGGCTGACCACGGACCATCAAATCCGTTGCCATCGTCCATCGTCAATGGTCTATTTTCGGTTATCCCCTACTCCACGTAATCGCACCACGACTCGTACTTCGCTATCTTGCCGCGGATCGCGTCGTGATAAGTCTCCTGCAGCTTGCGGGTGATGGGACCGGTGCGTCCGTCGCCGATCTTGCGGTAATCGATCTCGCTCAAGCCGATCACTTCCGCCGCCGTACCGCAGACAAAGACCTCATCTGCGATGTAGAGCTGGTCGCGTGAAATGGGAACTTCTTTCACTTCATAGCCGAGATCGTTGGCAATAGTCGTCAAAGAAGAGCGGGTGATGCCTTCCAAAACCGGCGCTGTGGACGGGGTGTAGATCGTGCCATTGCGAACCACGAATAGATTTTCACCGGTACATTCGGCGATATAGCCCTGCGGGTCGAGCATGATCGCTTCCTGGAAACCGTTGCGTTCTGACTCAGTCTTGGCAAGAATGCTGTTGGCGTAGTTGCCCGCGATCTTCGCCTTGGTCATGGTCACGTTGACGTGATGGCGCGTGAATGAGGAGATGTTGGCGCGAATGCCTTTTGCCAGCGCATCATCACCGAGATAGTTATTCCACTCCCAAACTGCGATCATCAAGGAAGGCTTGCCGTAATCCACGTTCAAATTCCAGCCACCGCCATCCAAATAAATGAGCGGGCGGATGTAACAATCGGTAAAGCCGTTCACTCGCACCGTATCCTTGTGCGCCTTCAGCAGTTCGTCCAGGCTCCACGGAAATTCGCGAAAGCCCAACACCCGCGCCGAAGCGAACAAACGCTCCACATGCTCGCGCAGGCGGAAGACCGCTGGTCCCTTGGGTGTGTTATACGCGCGAATACCCTCAAAAACTGCAGCACCGTAATGAAGCGCAGGCGTCAAAAAGTGCAAGGTTGCCTGTTCGAACGGCACCATTTCCCCATTTTTCCAAATAAATTTGGATTCCATTCCCATATCTCATTCTCCTTTTTTCTTGACCGCTTTCCGTGGTCTTATAGTCTCTTTATGATCTCATCCGCCATCTGACGGGTGGTTAACGAGCCGCCGAGGTCGGCTGTGCGCGCGCCTTCGGTGATGGCTTGCTCGACAGCGGATTCGATCGCCGCCGCTTCTTTTTCCAACTTGAACGAGTGCCGCAGCATCATCGCCGTCGAAAGGATCGTACCCGTGGGATTGGCAATTCCCTTGCCCGCAATATCCGGCGCGGATCCGTGAATCGGCTCGTACAACCCGACGCTTGATTCGCCCAAACTGGCAGAAGGCAACATCCCCATCGATCCTGCCAATACGGACGCTTCATCCGTGAGGATATCGCCAAACATATTCTCGGTGACGACCACATCCATCCACGCGGGACCGGTGATGAGTTTCATCGCTGCGGTATCCACAAGGACGTGCTCCAATTCAATGTCGGGATTCTCCTTACCCACTTGCGTCGCAATCTGACGCCACAGACGAGAAGACTCGAGTACATTGGCTTTATCCACCGAGGTGACCTTCTTCTTGCGTCCCTTCGCCAGATCAAACGCCAGTTTCATGATGCGCTTGATCTCGTAGTCGTAATATTCCAATGTGTCGACGGCACGTTCGCGACCATCTT
>JBAIYF010000603.1:0-3217 GCA_037916115.1 Anaerolineales bacterium | reverse complement strand
GAGGCGGTGAAGGTCGGGACGTTTGCTGAAGCCGCGGCGTTCGGAGAAATCCTGTTCAATGCCACATCTGGCTCGGTGTCCATCGAAGCATTAAAGCTGGCAGGTGAGGCGAACCTGAGCGGCAAGGTGTTGGTGGATATTGCGAACCCGCTCGATTTTTCCAACGGCATGCCGCCTTCGCTGTTCGTGACGAACACCGACTCGCTTGGCGAGCGGATCCAGCGCACGTTCCCGCAATTGAAAGTGGTGAAGGCGTTGAACACGGTGACGGCGCCCATCATGGTGGATGCGAAGCAGGTGGCGGGCGGCGATCATGATCTGTTCATTTGTGGAAATGACGCGGGCGCAAAAGAGATCGTGACTGGCATATTGCGCGGGTTCGGTTGGGTGAACATTCACGACCTGGGCGATATCAGCAACGCGCGCGCCACTGAAGCGCTGCTGCCGATTTGGGTGCGCTTGTACGGCAAACTTGGCACGGGGATGTTCAACTTCAAGGTGGTACAGTAGCCGTGGAGAAAATCATTCTCGTCACCGGAGCCACTTCAGGCATTGGCAAAGCGACCGCATTGGAGTTACTGCATCGCGGGCAGCGCCTGTTGATCGGCGCACGCAATGAACAAAGCGGAAATGCAGTGCTGGATGAATTCCACACATTGACGGGACGCACCGCCGAAGTGGTGACGGGTGATCTATCTTCGCTCGCTTCCATCCACGGGATGGCTGATTCTGTCCGAAAGGCAGTTCCCCATCTTGACGTTTTGATCAACAACGCGGCAGTCTACAAGAACACACGTCAACTCACTGCGGAAGGATTTGAAATGATGTTCGGCACGAATCATCTTGCGCCATTTCTGTTGACCCATCTGCTGCTCGATACATTGAAAGCCAGCGGCAGCGCGCGTGTGTTGAATATTGCCGCGCCCTCCACCAGCAAGTTGAACTTCGATGACCTGCAAGGCGAAAAGAATTTCAATGCACTCTCTGCTTTTGGCGCAAGCAAGATGGCGAGCCTGCTCTTCACCTTCGAACTCGCCCGCCGACTCGCAGGCACGGGGGTGACGGTCAACGCAATTCACCCCGGGCTGGCGCGTTCGAACATCATGGGCGATGCGAACTTTGTGGTGAAACTGATGACCCACCTCTTCTCCGGAACGCCTGAAAAAGCCGCGCAGGGAATCGTCCGCGTGGCGCTGGATGAGGAGTATGCAACTCAGACAGGCAAGTTCTTCTCACAAGGCAAGGAGATCCAACCCGACAAGTATGCGCTCGACCGCGATGCCCAACAGAAGTTGTGGGATGTGAGCATGAAGCTGGTTGGGTTGTAATTCAAGAAGGGAAGTGGATAAAAAGTGACAGTCACCTGCATGGTGACTGTCACTTTAATTACAGGGATTTCATTGCGATGTTGCCGATGTTAAGCGAGGACTCATTCCGTTAGTACCGGCACAAGCCGCCACATAAAGATGCTGACGATAAAAACCCACATCAACAGAACGATGCTGGTTATCATGCTCCAATCCATGGCTGTCCCTGAGAAGCCTGTGGTTCCTTGTATGACGCCGGAGACGATCATCCCTACGCCATTGAGGAAGCCGAGCCAGCCCAGCCATTTGGGGTACCGCTTACTAAAAAGTAACGCCATGCCAAACAAAGACCCGGTCAAGCCGGAGGTGATGCTAAAAAGACTCGCCAGCCCGATCTCGATTTGACGTACGGCAAAGGCGGCTTCAAATGCTGTCTTTTGTGCTTCGCCGGTTGTTAATGCCCAATGATCCACCATGAATTTGAGGGCAACCCCATCCACAGCCTGTAAGGCAGCGGAGATCGCAACAAGGGAGATGGTTCCCAGCAAGCCAAGGCGTGCCCAGGCAGAGGCATACCCTGCCTCAAAGGTGCTTGAGAAGGCAGCGAAGCCAAGCCCAAGAGCGAAGACTCCGAAAAACTGCATTAAGTGACTGAGGAGCCAGATCTCGTTGGCTGCATATTCGGCAAAAGCATCTGCTGGGATGTTGGGGTCTGCATGAATCGGATGGAGAAATGTTCCAACCAATAATAGCATTGCTCCGATCAGGGCGGATATGGCTCCGATGCGGGTGAGAGCTTGGTTTGTATTCATGAAATGGTTATCCTTTAAACAGGTATGGTTTAAGTAGTTTGTATACGAGTAACGGAAAGCATGGTTGCAAATAAAAAGAGACAGTTGATGGCTGTCTCTTTTCGTTTGCATGCAATATCGTTTCGTAATCAAATGTAGGGGCGGGACGCTACGCAGCCCCGCCCCTACAAGTCTTATGTCATTCTGAGGGATAGCGAAGAATCTCTACGACTATAAGGGGTAGGGAGACCCTGTCCCTACGGGGATGCATTTATCTCTTCAACGTGCGGTACTTCACCCGATGAGGAGTGAGATCCTTGCCGAATTTTTCTTGCATCATGGTTTCGTAATCAGACCAGTTGCCGATGTACATCTTCGCAACCGAGTCGCCTTCGTAGACGATGAGGTGGGTGCAGATGCGGTCGAGGAACCAGCGGTCGTGGCTGACGACGAGGGCGACGCCTGCGAATTCGGTGATGGCTTCTTCGAGGGCGCGCAGGGTGTTGACGTCGAGGTCGTTGGTGGGTTCATCGAGGAGCAGGACGTTGGCGCCTTCGGTGAGGGTCTTGGCGAGATGCACGCGGTTGCGTTCACCGCCAGAGAGGATGCCGACTTTCTTTTGCTGGTCGGAGCCTGCGAAGTTGAACGACGAACAATAGCCGCGTGAGTTGACTTTGCGCTTGCCGAGTTCGAGGAAGTCGGCGCCGCCTGAAATTTCTTCGTAGACGGTTTTCTCAGGGTCGAGGGTGCGGGACTGGTCAACGTATGCCAGTTTGACCGTGTCACCAATTTTGATGGTGCCGCTATCGGGTTTTTCCTGACCCGTGATCATCTTGAGCAATGTCGTTTTGCCTGCGCCGTTCGGACCCACTATCCCGATGATACTGCCTGGGGGGATGGAAGCAGTGAACTCGTCGAGTATGAGGCGGTCGCCGTAACTCTTGGTCACCTTGTCAAATTCGAAGACCACGTCACCGAGGCGCGGACCAGGTGGGATGTAGATATCCAGTTCTTCGCGGCGTGCTTCGGCTTCCTGCCCCAATAATTTTTCGTAGGCGCTGACGCGGGCTTGTCCCTTGGATTGACGCGCCTTGGGCGACATGCGAATCCATTCGAGTT
>JBAIYF010000602.1:0-2229 GCA_037916115.1 Anaerolineales bacterium | reverse complement strand
GTTCGGGAACTGGCGACCAAGTACGGCTTAAGAGTCGAGGCGGATGATCCCAATTTCGAAGTCAAATCGTTCTGGCAGAAAACTTTCATTGGCGATCGCCGCTCATGGGCGGACTTCTTCCGCTTGCAAATTTATGGCGTGATGTGGTCCGCCACTGGCATTGACCAGGTCTATCCATCCGATTATGAAAAAGCACAAACCGATTTTGAAGCGGACGATAGTTACCACAACCTGACCGCGCCGCTGACCGAAGATGAGCTTGCTATCAACGCTTTGGAAGCGGGTTTCAACGTAGTGGGCGAGACACCCATGCTGCTGGTAAATGAGCCGATGTTAATAAGTTCGGGTGCGAACAGCGACATCCGCTATAATTTTTTCTACCCCCGCTGGGCGTATGACGATTACCGTGAGATCATGACGACGTTGAGCCAACGCAACGACTGGACGTATGTGGACTTGTGGGACATCGTGCCTGCAAATGAATTCACCAACAGCGCCATTCACCTCACGCCTGCGGGAGAGAACATGCTGGCGGAAGCTCTCGCGACGTATATTCTTGAAAATTGTAAATAAGCGTAAGGGCGACCCGTCTTGTTTGATTAGGTACGTTCATCATCATGGGCGGGTCGCCCCTACTTGTAATAGGAGTGTAAATGAAAGCACGACAACTTTTTCTGCTAGCAGTGTTTTTGCTCTCCGCTTGCACGACTGCCCCCACTGCCACACCCCAGCCCGCAATCGAATCAACATCCACGCCCGAAGCGACAGATGCCGCGACTGAAGAAGTGGCAGCCGCCACCGAAGAATCCGCGCCGACGCCTCGCCCCACGCTCGGACCAGACGAGTGGATGAGTCTGCCGGTTGTTCCCGAGGTGACCGACACCGCACGCGAAATCTATGCGCGCGGACTGGCAATGGGGCGCGACCCGAAACATTTCTCCAAAGTGGGTGATTGCCAGACGAACACCGGCTTTTACCTTGTAGACTTTGATACCGAAGGCGCATACAGCCTCGGTGAATATTCCTACTTGCAAGAAACCATTGATTATTACCAAGGCTCATTCTCGCGTACCAGCCTCGCCATGCGTGACGGCTACAACGTCGCTGCGATTCTGACCCCGTTACGAGCCGACCCGAAGAAATGTAACAAAGGCGAGAATCCAATAGCGTGTGAGTTCCGTTTGCACAATCCCAGCATTGCCATCATCAGTTTGGAAACCAACTTCAATGACCGCCCCGCCGATGACTATGGCAAGTATATGCGCCAGATCATTGAATACTCCATCGAACAGGGCGTTGTCCCGATCCTTGCCACCAAGGGCGATAATCTTGAAGGCGATAACAGCATCAACGCCGAGATCGCGGAAATTGCCATAGAATACGACATTCCCTTGTGGAATTTGTGGGCAGCGCTTCAACCCCTGCCCAATCAGGGTCATTCCACCGAACTGAACGACGGCTTCCACCTCTCGTTTTCTCGCAACTTCTTTGATAAGCCCAAGAATATGCTCAGCGGCTGGCCATGGCGCAATCTCACGGCTTTGCAAGCATTGGATGCAGTCCGCAGAGGATTGCAAGGGAAGTAAAAATATCAACCACAGATGAACACAGATAAACTGGATGGAATGGATCAAACAATCTTGTTCATCCGCGTTTATCTGTGGTGAATTTATTCAAAAGGAAACAATATATGACCACAGAAATCATTGCCCCCATTGCAAAGTTCATTGCCGAGAAAATTCTCAAGCAGCCGGGCAAAGTCATCTCTGCCGATGAAGCCCTCATCTCCAGCGGATTGATCGACTCGTTCAGCTTGATGGACCTCGCTCTCTTCATTGAAGATACCTTCGGCGTCCGCGTGGAAGATACCGAATTGAACGCAGAGACGTTTGATAATCTCAACCAACTGGCTGCGCTCATTTCCTCCCGCAAGTAATTCATTAACCGCGAAGCGCGCTAAGAATGCAAAGATTTTAAAAGGTTTTTGCTTCGCGCTCTTTGCGTGTTTAGCGGTAAAAAATAATGACTACACTCCCAAACCTTCTCCAACGCGCCTACCAAGAAGTCCCCGACAAGACCAGCATTATCTTGCAGCACGCCGGTCAAGCGGATAAACCTCTCACCTATCGCGACCTGATTCGCGGTGCGAATCGCTATGCCCTGACCTACGCCCGCGAAGGAATCAAACCCGGCGAAGTGGTTATCCTTATCCTGCAACACGGCGAGGAC
>JBAIYF010000601.1:0-1766 GCA_037916115.1 Anaerolineales bacterium | reverse complement strand
CCGAAAAGAGGATGAAGCCCGTGTAAAGGTCTACCATCGAAACGATGCCCCACGGCATCGAGAGCAACACACTGCCCTCTGCACCAAAATCGCCGACAGTGAATCCATAAACGATTGCAGCGGTCATGGCGATCACGCCAAGCGCGGAAATGATTTTTGCAGTTTTCATTGAGAATTCCTTTCTTTCTACCACTTGCAGTCTTTGGTGGTGTTCACACCAGCCGAATGACCTACGCGTTTATACATTGTCACATTGGTAAATGGTTCACCAAGGATCCCGTCATGGATTGCCCACGAGCGCTTGCGGATACTCTCTGCCGCTTCAGGCACACGGAAGGGGGTTGAGCCATCCAAGTGGGCGTGCAAGTCTCCGCCCGGCTGAAACCCGGCATGAATACTTTCCATCAAACGCTTGCCAACTTGATACGAAAACCCATAGCGCTCAAAGATGACCGCATTATGATAATACAACGGCTCGACAAAGTACATTTCATGCCCAAGTGCCGTGATGAAACTCTCGAACGCCTCAACCGCTTGACCCAACATCCGCAGCCCGCCTCGTACCTGACCCGGCGCCAGTCCCGCCTCCCGGGCTTTTATCTCCGCCTCAACGTTGCGCTTCAGTATCCCGAACTTTGTCGGCGTACCATCGGGCATCTTGTCCACGTCAAAGCGTGGAGAGTCCGGGTCGTTGAGCACATAAAGCAGCACATGGATCTGTCCGTTCATGGTGTCGGTCAGGTGCGCGTACAGGATCGGGTCGGGAAAGTCCACCTTGTGAAACAGGCGCATCTGTACGTCCGTTGAACCGGAGTCAAAGTTGAATTGCAGCAGGTTGTAACCGGCGGCAGAGGTCAACGGGGGCAGGTTGAATTTTTCCAGCAGGGCTTGGGGGATGTACTTGGAATAGATCGCGCGCTTTTCCGGTTCGGGCAGCAGATTGATTCCGCCAATGGTGGAAGGGGGCATTGAAAACTCTTTCTTCTTTCTTCTTCCCTCAAAAAAGGAAAGGAGAAAGACGTCAACGAACTCTCATCGCTCGTTCTTTATCACGTGCTTCATCACGCTTGGCAATGGTTTCGCGTTTGTCGTAAGCCTTCTTGCCTTTGGCAAGCGCGATCTCGATCTTGGCGCGCCCGTCCTTGAGATAGACCTTGGTAGGCACAATGGTCATGCCCTTGATTCGCACGTTGTTCCATAACTCACGGATCTCTTTTTTGTGCAGCAACAGTTTGCGTTTGCGCCGTGGATCGTGGTTGAAATGCTTACCTGCCTGCTCATACGGCGCAATATGCGCTTCAAGCAGCCAGGCTTCCTTGCCAAGTTCCACATCCACATACGACTCTTGAATGCTGATCTGCCCGGCACGGATCGACTTGATCTCCGAGCCTTTCAACTCAATGCCCGCCTCGAACTTTTCGAGCAGGGTGTATTCAAAACCGGCTTTGCGGTTGGTTGCGATGATCTTGATGTTATCTGTCACAGCGATGATTTTAGCATGAATGGATTAACCCCACTTGAGCAGGTAAAACCCTGCCAATAGGCGGGCTATACCAAAGGCGATCAGTGCGGGAATCAAACCAATGGCATCAGCGGAAATGGGTCCGAGCAGGGAGGCGAGCAGGGTGGCGAGATTGAAGATGATGGTGTACCACGCCAAATGAGGCGGACGGTCATCCGGCGGGATGTTTTCAAGCATGTAGTTGGCATACGAGCCGTTGACCAGTGCGAAGAGAAAACCGCCGAGAAAGGAAAGTCCGTAAAAC
>JBAIYF010000600.1:0-2669 GCA_037916115.1 Anaerolineales bacterium | reverse complement strand
CAGTTGTAAATTTTCCAAACTTGGGTAACGCACTTTTGCCGTGATGACGATTTCCGAAGGCTCGTCGCGGTCGCAAAGAGATGCGTACAACCCCGCTTTCATTTCTATGACCTTCGCTTCACGGTGCTGACGGATCAGATCCTTTGACCACCCCGAGACTTTTTCCACATCGGCAGCAATGATGCGGGTCATTTCAAGCCCTGCAGCCGCCGCCTGTTTAATGGACTCGATCCCCTCAATGAAAACCTCCCCCGTTTTATGCCGCTTGGTACGGTTCATTTTGAGAGATTGGATGATCTGGAATTCCGCATTTTCCACACTGATGGTTAATTTTGGCATGGCTTATTTTACTACCTCAGAATTCACAAAATCTGTGCCGGAAACCCGCCCAAAAGCGCCTTTTCAGCGTCTTTTGGCGAACTTTTACAGGTCACCGGTATGATAAAATTGATTGGTTATGGAAGTTTCTCGTCTGGAAAACCTGCCCCCACCCCCCGGAGTCATCGAATCCATCAAGGCTGGCTTTGATGCCGTGGCTTCAAGAATTGCGGCAATTCTGCTGCCGCTGTTGCTCAACCTGTTCCTATGGCTGGGTCCGCGCCTGCGGATGGAAGCGCTTTTCGCGTCATCAAAAAACGACATGGTCTCATTTTGGACGGCACTGCAAATTCCTGCGGAAGACATCCAAAGGATGCTGACAGATTACGACAAGCTGTCACAATCGGCGAACCTGTTTGCCTTTATTCGCACGCTTCCGGTCGGGATCTCGAGCCTGTTCGCCGGTATCAGTGAGCCTTTCACTACGCCGATAGGTTCCCCCGAAGCCCTGCAGGTGACCGCGCTCAACTTCCCGCTTTGGCTGCTGGTATTAACCCTGGCAGGCTGGGTGGGAGGCGCGATCTACTTCCGCAGTGTGGCATGGGCGGCACTCGCGGAAAAAATGACCACACCCAGCATATTGCGCGCAATCGTCCAAACCTTTCTGGTCTCGATCGCCTTCAATTTTATTCTCATGGTCATTGGCATTCCTGTGCTTTTGGTTATTCTGATTGCGGCACAGATCAGTATCGCTTTGGCAAACCTGTTGGTGCTTTTCATTGCCCTAGGGTCGGTCTTTTTCATTGTGCCAATGTTCTTCTGGGTTCATGGCATCTTTTCAAAACGTGAAAATGTGTTCACATCCATGATGTCCAGCATCCAGCTGACGCGCTTCACCCTGCCGACCAGCAGTCTCTTTGTGTTGACGGTCTTCCTGCTCTCCTATGGACTGAACTTTTTATGGCGCATCCCAAAGTTCGACTCATGGGTGACGGTTCTGGGCATCTTTGGTCATTCCTTTGTGACCACCGCATTGCTCGCAGCAAGTTTTATCTATTATCACAATATGAACATCTGGGTACAGCTCGTTTTGGAACGAATGCGACCCGTGAATACGATCAAACAAGCATAATGACAAATCCAGGTCATTACAGGTTCTTTGGAGGATTTTGTGGCTGAAAACAACTATGATGTAAGTTCAATTCAAGCGCTCGAAGGTATCGAACACGTTCGTAAACGCCCCGGCATGTACGTGGGCGGTACCGATATCAAGGCGCTGCACCACCTCGTGTACGAAGTGGTCGACAATGCCATCGACGAAGCGCTCGCCGGTTTCTGTACGCGCATCGACATTACCATCCACAAAGACAGCAGTGTCAGCGTGAAGGACAACGGACGCGGTATCCCCGTCGGTCCGCATCCCTCCAAAAAAGACGCCAACGGCAAACCCATGGAAACCGTGGATGTGGTCATGACCGTGATCGGTGCAGGCGGCAAGTTCGGCGGCGGCGGATACAAGGTCTCTGGTGGTTTGCATGGCGTGGGTATCAGCGCCGTGAACGCCCTTTCCGAATGGACCACCACCGAGATCAAACGCGACGGCAAGATCTGGAAGCAGGAATACAAACGCGGTGTACCGCAGGGCAAGATCCAGCAGATCGGCAAAGTGGACAAGGAAGATACCGGCACCACCCAGACCTTCAAGTTCGACAAGCAGATCTTCACCGAAGATATCGACTATCGCTTCGACACCCTCGTCCAGCGCTTCCGTGAAATGTCTTTTGTGACGCGCGGCATCACCCTCAAATTTGTGGATGAGCGCGCCGACCGCGAAATGACCTTTCACTTCGAAGGCGGTATCACTTCATTCGTTCGCTACCTGAACCGCAACCGCGAAAACCTGCACCCTGTTGTGCATGTTGAAAAGGAAGTGGAGAACATCGGCATCGAAGCCGCCATTCAATACACCGACGCCTACACCGAGTCGGTTTATTCATTTGCCAACACCATCAACACCATCGACGGCGGTACGCACCTCACCGGTCTGCGCTCGTCGCTGACGCGCGTTATCAATGATTACGCCCGCAAGAGCGGCTTGCTCAAAGACGCCGACCCGAACTTCTCTGGTGACGATACCCGCGAAGGTCTCACCGCCATTGTGTCGGTCAAGCATCCGGGTCCGCAGTTCGAATCGCAGACCAAGGTCAAATTGATGAACCCCGAAGTGCAGACGTATGTAACTCAGGTAGTGGGTGAGGCGTTTGGCACGTTCCTCGAAGAAAATCCGCAGGCGGCGAAAGCCATCATCGCCAAGTGTCTGACTTCTGCCCGTGCGCGTGACGCCGCCCGCA
>JBAIYF010000599.1:0-1547 GCA_037916115.1 Anaerolineales bacterium | reverse complement strand
GGTGGTGAAGACCAAAATCTTCTCGTTCTTTTCGGTAGCGGGGGAGTATATCCAGTCGATGGTCAGGCTGTTGTCGTAGGACATGGCGTATTGATGCAACGCCGCCTTGCCCCACATTTTTTGAATACGGGGCAGGTATCCACGAAAACGCTCGCGGGAGGATTCGTAGGTTTGGGGAAAGAGGGAAAGAGTATTTGTCATGATTTCTCTTAAACGCTAAGCTCGCGAAGAACGCGAAGAAAATACCTTTTAAATCTTAGCGCCCTTGGCGTGCTTTGCGGTAAAAATTACTGTTGATAGGGCTCGAGTTTGTATTCAGTATAAACCGTCTCGCACGGATGCCCGCGCCCGATCCAGGCGGTGAGTGTTTCCACTTGGACGATGATGCTGAAGACGGTCACGCTGTTGTGTCCATGCTTGCAAATGGAGGTGGGATACCCGCCATGGTCGGCGAGCAGTTTTTTGAACAAGTCGGGAGTCAATTTGCCGTAGTTCTCTTTAAGGAGGTATTCGGCTCGGTTGTGGCGAATGATCGAGTTGGCGATCGTGCTCCGGTCCAGTTCGAAGCGGCGCATGGCAGGATGGGTGTAGTGATTCGCGTGCGCCATCACATCCTTTTCGATGTAGATCGCCTCAAGGTCGGTGGCGCTGCCCTCCATCGAATAGACTTCGCCCGTGCCGTCCGCGATGACGTTGTTATAGCTGGATGCGCGTTCCTTGAGCAGACAGGCATCCATCGCCTCGCTCAGTGTCTTCGCCCCGAGAATGGCGCGCACCACCAGAAGCCGCGGCACACCGTGGCGGACATCGTTGCTGTTGAGTTGATTGCCGGTCAGGCTGATTTTTGCCGCGTTATAGCCCGCGCTGATGCCAACCCCGCCCGCCGAAACGCCGATGAATTCCGGCTCATCGCCTGCTTGCACTTTGAGAATGACCAAGTCTTCTTCAGTCTTGGCGGAAAGGTCATTGGTGTGTGCCACGAGAGTCATGCCATCGAGTGTGGCGCGTCCACGAGCTGCCATGTCGGTGCAGCCTTTGCCGTAGGGGGGAGTCTCCCATAGTTCTTCCAACATCGAAATGAAAAGTTCGTCGAATGGAACACCTGCGCCTTCGGCAATGCCTTCAAGTTCATCCATGTATTGTGGGTAGACGGCGCGGCTGTGCATTTGATAGATGCGGCTTTCGTTCACGAGCATGTTCCAGGTTTTGCCCGGCGGCAAACTCTCGCGCAGTTGACTCATCATCCTTGCGATCTGCGGTTTGCATTGCTCGCCGATCTGCCTGCCGACTTCGCGGTAGGTTCCGCGTGCTTCGATGATGGGAATGGGGTGGTTGGACATGAATTCTCCTTAATATCTGATGTTACGCAGTAGGGGATACCCAACCGCGTTCTGTAGAAACTTTTCGCAAAGGGCGACCCTTTCTTGTTGATTGGCACTTTGTCCGACCCTGACGGGTCGCCCCTACGATTAATTTTCGTAACATCCGTTAATATGTAAAGGCGACTCGCTTAGTGGAAGCATGAAACTTTACTAGCATGGAAGGGT
>JBAIYF010000598.1:0-8485 GCA_037916115.1 Anaerolineales bacterium | reverse complement strand
AAAATGGGGAGCCGCATTCCGGAATAGCGGTATGGCACTTGGTGCGCTCATTGCATTCGCCGCTCTCATTACCACAAAAGAAACCGGCGGTTGGTACGCCCTGATCATCGGTTTATTCTTCGTCGCTGAAATGTACCTCCGCAAGAACGGCTGGTTTGAGATAGGTACGCCCATCCTTTTCACAATTGGCATCAATCTCATCCTACAGGATTTCAACGTAACACGCCCGGTCTATCATCTGCTCGCCCATTCGCTGGTTTGGATTCTTGCCGACCTGCTCGCCTATCTCACATTTACCAACCCACGCCCGCTCAGCATTGCCGTGCGGGTCATTGGTGGACTTCTCGCCTTCACAAACTACATCTTTTTATTTGGGAAAAGTGATGCAAGCATTGCCGCTATTGGATTTGCAATATACGCGCTTCTTTTTCTGACTGTGAGCCTGCTCTATCGCCAACCGAAATTGTTCTACGCCTTTACCCTGACTCTGCCACTCTTTATCACATTCCTATTCCGCGCCTTCGATGTGACAAAGTGGATCCACCCAGTCATCGTGATTGCCGTCTTTTACTATGCCGCAGGCTTCATCCTCCGCCGAATGCAGCGCGCCAAGGGGTGGGACCAATCCCTGCTATACAGTGGTCTCGGCGTGGGCGTCACTGTATCATTTGCCGCACCCATTCTCGGCGGATTAGACGCATCCATTCCAGTGGCAGCTGCCGCCACACTTTGGGCATTCGAAGCTTTTTCAAGGCGGAATGCGTGGCTGGCATTCCCAGCAAATGCCCTATATTTACTGGCGTATTTCATCATCCTCTTCGGGTTGGATATAAATGAACCGCAATTCTTCTCCATGGGTGCCGCCCTCTTCGGCTTACTTCAGCACTACCTGCTTACCCGCACAGAAAGCAAGGCGGGAACATTCATCATGGGCATGTTCTCTCAATTCGTTTTATTGGGAACAACCTACATCGAGATGCTCAACAAAAACGAGTTAGGTTACTTCTTCCTGCTGTTCATTCAATCAATGGTAATTTTGGTGTATGGATTGGTCATCCGCTCACGCAGCCTGACCTTCTTCCCCATCGGCTTTGTTGTATTGGGAGTGATCACCGTAGTTTATAGCGCGCTAAAAGGCATTGGCACGATCTTCGTAATTGGTTGTACAGGAATTCTTCTGCTCATGCTGGGTATTGCAGCCGTACTTTTGCGCGAACGCATTGCCAAACTCGGCGAGAAGCTCAGCGATTGGAAAGCCTGATACTTTCCTGGGAACCAAAATCGACCAACCAACGTTCTACTCCCAACTTTAATTCTTGAAAGGTTGATACTCCATGCAATCACCTAATATCGTTGAACTACGAGTTGCCGTCACCACACAGGATTACGAACGCCTCGTCAAATTTTATTGCCTTGGGTTGGGCATCGAACCCGCCGCAGTTTGGAACAATGATGGTGGCAAAGCATTGATGCTCGAAATGGGACGAGCCACCCTCGAGATATTCGACGAACGTCAAGCCGAAGTGATCGATGAACTCGAGGTCGGCAAACGTGTCAGTGGACAAGTCCGCTTTGCGCTGCAAGTGCCCGATCTGAAAGCCGCAATGGAACGAATGCTCGCCAACGGCGCAACCCTCGTTCATGAACCGGTGATGACACCCTGGGGTGATTACAATGTCCGTTTGCAAGACCCAGACGGAATGCAGATCACTTTATTTCAGGCAGGCAGCCCCAAAGATGAATAAGCCTGAAGCGTTGCTCAATCGGCTGGACGAGATCGGAAACTCGGTTTCAAAAAGAGCAGGAGCGCGGGCACTGATCGGGCTGGGTTCGGTGGGCATCGAAACCAATCGTTTGGATGAATTTTCCGACCTCGATTTTTATGTCATCACCAAAGCGGGAAGCAAAATTCAATTTCTTGAAAACCTGTCATGGCTAACCGATATTGCCCCCGCAGCCTATTATTTCAAGAACACGCAAGATGGATATAAATTCCTCTTCAAAGACGGTATCTTTTGTGAATTTGCCGTCTTCGAAGAGGAAGAACTGGACCAGATCATCTTCTCACCGGGACGGGTGATCTGGAAAGCTGAAAATGTAGATTATGGCATTGCCTTCCCCAAGGCAGTACCGCAACACTCAAACCAACCCCAACCCGTGGAGTGGCTGCTTGGCGAAGCGCTCACCAACCTATACGTCGGCTTGATGCGTGACCGGCGCGGCGAGAAATTGACCGCAATGCGTTTCATCCAAGTCTATGCCGTGGACCGTATTCTGGAGATGTCCACCCGCATTCAACAAGCAGATGCCGCCCATCAAGCAGATACGTTCAATCTCGAACGACGCTATGAAAAACGTTTCCCGCAAACGGCGCAATATCTGCCAAGGCTTTTACAGGGTTATGAAAATAATCGTACCTCAGCCCGGGCGGCATTGGAATTTTTGGATGAGCATTTTGAGGTTCCCCCCGCCATGAAGAAGATTATCCTCGAACTTTCAGAACCGGGATTGTAATTTTATTGGGCGAACAATTAAATATCCCAGACAGCTTTGAGTAATTGAGGCAGAATTTCACCAGATTTTCCGTGAAAGGCAAAATCCACCTTCGGGGTAAGCGGTGTTGGGTCAGCATTGATCTCTACGATAACCGAGCCGTTATTCCGTGCGGCATGAGCAAGGGATGCTGCAGGCTGCACCACTCCAGATGTGCCAATCGAGAAAAAGACCTGGCAAGACCGGGCAGCAACCACTGCCGCCTCCAACTGGTCACGCGGCAGCGCCTCACCAAACCAGACGACGTCCGGGCGCAACATCCCATTACATTTTTTACACGCCGGAACTTTTTCGGCGTCATCATCCCAAGTTTCGGTGAACGTTCCACAATTGGAGCAGCGCACCCTTTGAATATTGCCATGCAATTCCAACACGTTGCTGTTCCCTGCAAAGCGATGCAGACCATCTACATTTTGGGTGATAAGCGTAAATTCAGGAATGTGCTTTTCCATCTCCACCAGAGCATAATGACCGGGGTTTGGGCGTACGCCTTTGACAGCTTCTCGCCGCCATGCGTACCAATCCCAAACAAGTTTGGGGTCACGGGCAAAGGCTTCGGGCGAGGCAAGGTCTTCGGGTTTGTACTGCGCCCAAAGTCCAGTTTGAGCGTCACGGAAAGTGCGAAGCCCGCTCTCCTGTGAGACGCCCGCACCAGTCAAAACAGCGACCCGCGAGGCTGCCTTCAAAAAACGAATAAAATCGGCGGGGAATTCCATCATGGAGTGTAAGGTGTGCCGCCTGGGCGGCAGCCAAGCATTTTGAGGCGTTCAACGAAAATATCTGTACCGCCCAGTTTTTTCCCATTCTCCAGGGTGGATACGATCTGATACTCCAGCCAGGAACTCTCAAAATATTCATCCTCAAGCATTTGGTCGGTGGAAAGATCGTGTATATATGCACCGCCGCCAACAGGGGTCATTTTGATCTGCGTCCATTTGCTTTCACGGTCTGTTTGAAAACTTTTGAAACGCACAAAAAGAAGCACATATTTGGCTTTTGCCGCATTGGCAACTTGAGCGTTAAACCGAACTACAGAAGGTTCACAGCCTCGATTTGCCTTGTAAATTTCAGTCAGGGATATGTTAACAGAAGCAAAACCATCCATTTGAACTTGAGGCGGCAATGTATTCGGCACAAACAACAAAGCGGCGGGAGTATCCGTGACCATTGGCGAAGGTGTGGCAGTTTTGTATCCAACCAAAGTTGGGGTGAGGGTAAAGGTCGATGTTGGCAGAACAGGCGTCTTGGTAGGTTGAGGCGTGAATGTACTTGCCTCGGTCGGTACGGTTGTAGGTGTCTCTGCCGGGGCGAGGGATGTCAAAGGTCCAAGCCCACAAGCAGACAGAAGAACAGTAAGAAGAATGACGAGGGCAAATTTTCTTTTCATGGTTTCCCTTTTTGGGGTGTAGGTGTGATGGTAGGTTTGGGACTGCCCGGCGGACAGCCTTTTTGCGGGGTGAGGCATGGACATGGATACATCTCGAATGCCTTGTCATATATCCGTGTGCGTCCGATCTCCTCACCTTTTAGATTGGTTGCAATTAATTGGAAGTACACCCATGATTTGAGATAGTGGTCATGCCCGTCGATTTTGCTGCCAACCATGGTGTGAGTGAAAACACCCTGTCCACGGTCGAGCATGACGATTCCGTTGTTCCAGGGAGTGTAATCATCTTCTTTATAATCTTTCACTCGATAAAACAAGAGAACACTGAAGACCTCGTCAGGATCATCAACAGTAGTGGAGATGGTGACAGAATTTGGCTGGCAGGCGCCCCAATAGATTTTTTTGGGGCTGTATGTAAGTGAAAAGAACCCCACCCCAGGTTTGGATGATGTTGGTGAAGGCATGGGGGTGACGGTGTTGCCATCGACCATCATAACGAAAGGAGTGAATGTGGGCTGGTTGAAATCTTGTGTAGGCAGGCGTATGATGGTTGGCGTGGCGGAGGGAAGTGGAGTTTCAGTGCTCGTGGGTGTTTCGGATGGTGTGGGCGAAAAATCTGGAGTGGGGGTCGCCTCTGGCTCACCAAACCCAGCCGAACAGGCTGTAAAGAACAACACCATTAATATCAACAAGCGTTTTACTCTCATTGTTTGCTTCATCCCGCTATAATACTATGAAATCTTTTTTCGTGATTTAAAGTTATGAGGTTGAAAGAGACGGTCACCACAACGTGACCGTCTCTTTTTTTCATTTACGCAGAAGCGCCAGAGTAATTCCGTACTCCGATCAACCATATCGTACGGGCAATAATGAACAGAACCAAGGTTAGGGCAAGGGCGCCCAGCCAGGTTTCAAGAGTCAGACGCCCCGTAATAGCGGAGGCGGGTACGGTCACAGCAAAGGCGACGGGAACGAGAAAGGTCAGTCCGTAGCGCAACCAGTTGGGGTAGATATCCACAGGCCAACGACCGGCGGCATAAAGACCCTCGAAGAGATTGGCGATCTCGTTCACACGCACGAACCAAAAGGCTGTGGAAGTGATGATGAGCCAAAAGCTGTAGACCATGATCGCACCCATAACCAGTGCCGAGAAAAAACCAAGTACAGACCAAACGCTTATTAGCCAATCCAATTGCCCGAGCGCGACGATCAACACAATAGCACCGGTCAATACATCCACCAGTTGCCAAAGGCGGAACTCACGTACGCTGACAAGTAATTGAGAATCGGCGGGTTTGGTGAGGGCGTAGTCGAGAGTCCCTTCGCGGATCTCATCCATAAGGCGCTCCATGTTAGGCTGAATGGCAGCGCGAATGAAGCCCCCTGTCATGGTAAAAACACCCATGACAGCCAGCAGGTCTGCTCTGCCCCAACCTCCTAGTTGGGTGGTTTGTGTGAAGACCAAATTCAAACCGATCAATCCAGTGCCTAGTGCAATGAAGGTCTGAAGGATTTGAATGTAAAGATTGGCGCGATATTGAAATTCATTCATGACACCAATTCGTAAATAGTTGAGTGCAAGGCGTATTCCGGTCATGTTAACCTCCGACCGCCGAGAAGCGTCGAATGGCAACTTTCCACACCAGGCTCACGGCGAGTGCGCCAAAGATGATCCACACCAGTTGCATGCCCAAGCCAATGAACAGGTCTTTGACCGGCATGTTACCGATCAATGCCTCGATGGGATAACCAAATGCCCAACGAAATGGAAAGAACCATGCCAATCTTTGCACCCATTCCGGCATCAACGAAAGCGGAACGAGGCGTCCCGAAAGAACCAGCTCGGCAGCAAAATACAACTCAAACAAGGCGCTGACTCGCGTCGTCCAAAAGGTGACCATGCCAAGCAGGGAGAGGGTCATGGTGCGGATCAGATATGCAAACCAGATCGCGAAAAAGAACACGACACCATCCAACAAGGTTGGGTGCAGATCAGGCTTGAAGAACAGCGATAACGCCAATGCCAGTGGAATCCACAAGGTAATGACAACCACCTTCCAGCCTGCGAAGAATGCCACATCATTGTGAAGCGGATGAATGGGACGCATCAGACTCATCGACAGTTGACCCTGCCGAATACGCCATTCCCACCCGTAGGGTGTGAAGACTACGTTCATGCTGCGGACAAGTGTCCAAACAATGTAGTAGGCGGCGAACGCGCCCGGGGTGTACCCACCCACCATACCGCCTTGCTGGGTTGCCACAGCAGACCAAACCACCATGTAAATAACCGGTTCGGCGATCATGCCGATCATGTAGAAATAATTGGCAATGGGATATTGCCATTGCTCAATGACAGCCATTTTCATGGATGTGAGATAAAAGTCAATGTATCGCTTCATTCCAGCGCTTCTTTCTTGACCGAGAAGACGGACTCGATCACATCCTCGATGGGCGTGGCTTCGACGGTGAGATCATCCACGGCAAGATCGCTGAGGAGTCGGGTCGTGACGGCGGAGGTCCTCTCCTTTGGCACACGCAAGGTCACATGCAAGCCATCAATGGACACCACATCACCGTATTGACTGAAATCCTGATTGGGATTGTCAATGTCGAAGGCGACGGTCTTGAAGGCTGAGAACTTTTGCACCAATGCGGCGAGGTCGCCATCGAAGAGCAACTGTCCATGGTGAATGACGATGACGCGCTTACAAAGGGCTTCGACATCCGCCATGTAGTGACTGGTGAGCAACACCGTCGCGCCATAGCGTTTGTTATATTCCGCAATAAAAGAACGGATGCGTTTCTGCATGGTCACATCGAGACCCAGAGTCGGCTCGTCGAGGAAGAGAATTTTGGGCTTATGCAGCAAGGCGCCGACGATCTCCATTTTCATACGTTCACCCAGTGAAAGATTACGGACAGGTTTTTGCACCAATTCCTTTAGGTCAAGCAGTTCGATGAATTCATCACGGGTGCGTTTGAACTCTTCGGTTGGGATGCCATAAATGGCACGCTGCAAGTCAAACGAATCAAGGGCGGGCAAATCCCAAGAAAGTTGATTGCGGTTACCCATCACCAAGGTGATCTGGCGCAGATAGTCATGGGCGCGTTTGGCAGGCTCATACCCCAGAACAGATAAATTTCCTGAGGTGGGGTGTAGAAGTCCGCTCAGCATTTTGAGCGTGGTGGTCTTGCCGGCGCCGTTCGGTCCGAGAAAACCGACCACTTCGCCGGGCTGGATGTCAAAAGAGATACCGTCCACTGCTTTGACGGTTTTGTAGGTACGTTTGAAGAGTCCCTTGGCGGCGGCTTTTAGACCTGCCTCACGTTCGGGGACTTGATAGTGTTTTGCCAGTTTCGAGATCGAAATGACAGAGGGCATGGAAATCTCCTGATGTAGTTGTTTTGATTGGATGCGTCGCACCATACTTAATAAGATAAGTCTAAACTGTTGATTTATCCACTTAACAAGACAAATCAACCCGTTTGGTGCGACGCATTTCAATAGTCCGCCCTATGGCAATAAAAAACCGCAGGGCATCAGCGCGCCTGCGGCAAGGTTTGAGGAAAGAGAATTAATTACTCAACCAACCCGCGGGGAGGCACGCATAAATTTGTTGTTTCATTTATCACGATAGACATGCAAGAAGTACCTCCTTTCAGATTAGAATTAGATGAGCAGAGTTTATCACAGCCAAAATTCAAATGCAAGATGGGAACCTGAATGAAAAAAATAGAACTTGAAGTTCAATTGGAAGATACACACCGCCGCTTTATTGAATTGGTCAACTCCATCCCTGAAGAGAAATACTCCCTGCCTACCGACAACCCAGCATGGACCGTTGGAGACATCCTCTTTCACATTACACTGGGTCCAACGGCGTTGGCGTTAGAGGTTTGGATGCTCACCCATGCGCCTGGGTTGTTCGGCTTCGTGATGCGGAATTTCCCCTCGCGCTTCTTCAACTCAGTCAATGCCTGGTTTGGGCGCGGACAGAGCCGCCGAGTCAGCCGTCAGGGGTTGCTCAAGGCGTACGGGAAGGCACATACAGCCATAAAGTCCGAATTGAGGCGGACGCGGGAGGAGGATTTGGTCAAAATGGTGGTATATCCCCCGGATTTTGTGTCCGATCTAACCGGGGAGGTCACGCCAGAGCGTCTTTTCCGCTACGTGACTGGGCATTTTGAGGAGCATGAACGCGCGTTGCGGCGGGATTCTCTGGTATAATCTTGCCCCGTGACTGGTCCTACCGACGGTTAATAGCTTTCGGCACGGAGACCTGCAATTTTGAAGGAAAGGAGACGCATACGTCATGCCCCTCGCAAAGGAAGTTAAGACGAAGGCGATCGAAGATTTTCATCGCCATGAGAAAGACACCGGTTCACCTGAAGTGCAGATCGCGATTTTGACCAACCGCATCACTCAGTTGACCGAGCACTTGCGCAGCAACAAGCAGGATCAGTCCTGCCGCCGTGGTCTGCTCAAGTTGGTGGGTCAGCGCCGCCGCTTACTCACCTATCTGCGCCAGAGCAACTATCAGT